>DOXE01000175.1 GCA_003519205.1 Chloroflexota bacterium | reverse complement strand
GAAGCTGTCTTCCGTCGGGTAAAGGCTCTGAACAGTAGCGCTGGTCCTATGCTGGCCGGTCCGGTGAACTTATTTGTTGGTGATGAATATGTCGGGTCATCAAGCCTCGATTACATTGCCAAAGGTGAAGAAATTGAGCTTTCGCTGGGCGTAGAGGAAAGAATTATCGTCGAACGCGAGTTGACTCGCAGGGATGTAGATAAGGCTCGCTTGAGGGATAGGCGCCAATTGCAGTATGCTTACAAGATTGAGATTCATAACCTGTTGCTAACCGACGTGAGGGTAGAGATTCACGACCAGATACCTGTGGCTCGTCATGAGGATATCAAGGTGAAACCGTTGCATTTATCACCTGAACCCACGGAAAAATCAGAGCTAAACGTGTACGAATGGAAAGTTGATGTCCCTGCAGGCGAAGAGATGTCGGTCAGTTATGATTTTTTGCTTGAGCATCCGCGATCAATGAAAATAATAGGGTTAGTTGAATAAGGTATATGGAGGTTAGAATTAACAAACAATTGTTCGATATCATCCCGCCGAGAGAGAAGGCATTTCTTGTGGGCGTGGAACTCAAGGGTAGCCGGCCATTGTTATCCGTACATGATAGCTTAGCCGAGTTGTCGCTATTGGCAAAAACGGCCGGTTTGGAGGTGGTCGGTCAGGCTTCACAATTATTAGACCGGCCAGATAGTGCAACATACATTGGCAGTGGCAAGCTAGAAGAAATTAAAGCGCTGACGACTGAACTTGACGTCGATGTGGTTATTTTTGACGACGAGCTTTTGCCCCGCCATCAACGTGAACTTGAAAAGACCTTTGGGGAGGAGGTCAGGGTCTTGGACAGGACAGCGCTCATATTGGACATTTTTGCGCTGCATGCCAGCACGCGTGAAGGGAAGCTGCAAGTTGAGTTGGCCCAATTAGAATATCGTTTGCCACGGCTTACAAGAATGTGGACTCACTTAGCCAGGCAAGCGGGTGGCCGGGCTGGTGGAGAAGGTGGCGGAGTAGGGTTGCGAGGACCAGGTGAGACCCAGCTAGAAGTCGATAGGCAGGAAATCGGCCGGCGAATCTCTACAGTCAAGGCGGAACTTGAAGCTGTAAGAGCCCATCGAGGTCGCTACAGGGCTAAAAGAAAACAAACCGAGATCCAGGTCGTGGCCATTGTCGGATATACGAACTCAGGTAAGTCGACGCTATTGAATCAGTTAAGCAATGCTGATGTATTATCGGCCGATATGCTGTTTGCCACGCTCGATCCCACAACGAGAAGGGTTACGATGCCAGGTGGGCGGGAAGTTCTCTTCACCGATACAGTTGGATTTATTCAAAAACTGCCGACGAATATCGTGGCGGCATTTCGGGCAACTTTAGAGGAGATTACCGAAGCAGATATGTTGCTCCATGTGGTAGATGTTACCCACCCCCATGTGGCGGCTCAAATTGAGTCGGTAGAAGATATTTTGGCCGAGCTTGAAGTCGACCACTTACCCGAAATCGTGGCTCTCAATAAGATTGACCGGTTGCCAGACGACGTAAATCCGGCTGCCGAACTGGATCTACCCAGTATCGCAGTTCCGATATCGGCCATTACCGGCGAGGGAATCGAGGCTCTACTCATGGCTATCGAGGCCACAATCGAACAGCAATTAGAGCCACTAACAGTCAAATTACCCTATGATCGCGGCGACCTGATGTCGCTCTTTCACGAACGAGGTCAAGTAAGTAGTGAAGAACATCTTGCCGATGGCATTATGATCTATGGGCGTCTCCCGGAGCGACTGGTGCCATATTTTGACTGCTATCGACTGTCACCTGATACCATTAAGTGACTGTTCAACTGAAAATTTTTGGCCGAAATCCCAAATCAGGAGCATGGCGATGGATGATTTCATCAACAGGTTTGTAGACAATGCGGCCGACTTCCTGGCTAAACGCCCGGGCCTGTTGCCCCTTGTCGGCTTGGCGCTCATCGTTCTAAATTTTTTGCTCCAGATTATTCCTGGCTCAGGTACCTGGATCGTGGATACAAACTTTTTTTTACACCTGGGATTAATCATCGCCATTTTTGGATTGTTATTGATTCGAGCATTGGACTAGTCGTGATGGGGCTTGTACAGAAAATCGCTCGAAGTAGTAGGGTGGGAGCATCGCTGGAGTCCTTTGAAGAACATCTTTCGACGATCCTCGATGAGGCCATCGCCATTCAGCAGATCCCGGCCCCAACATTTTCGGAATCAGAACGAGCGACTTTCGTAGAGAAGCGATTTATTGAGGTTGGCCTGCAAGATGTCGGCCAGGACGCCATCCACAATGTTTTTGGCAAATGGCCTGGGACCGGCACCGCCGGGCCGGTTGTCATCTCCGCCCATAGCGACACCGTATTTCCGGCCGAAACTGATTTGAGTATACGCTTCGAAAACGGAAAGAGGCCAGGAAATGGGATCATTTATGGTCCAGGATTGGCCGATAATGCATTAGGCGTGGCCGGATTAATCACCATCGCCAGGACTTTCGTCGAATCCAACCTGACGACATGCTCTGACGTATGGTTTGTGGCCAACGTATGTGAAGAAGGGTTAGGTGACTTACGGGGAATGCGTTCGGTTGTCGATCGCTTTGGTCCAATGGCCACATACTTGATCGTGGAAGGTGGTTCCTTTGGCCATGTATTTCACCAAGCCATTGGGGTTCGGCGGTTCCGTCTGGCCGTTCGTACCCCAGGCGGTCATTCTTGGGGCGATTACGGCATGCCAAGTGCCGTTCACCAACTCGGCCGGATCATCACTTCCCTTGATGAACTTCCAATACCTTCTGAGCCAAAGACGACCCTTAACGTGGGTGTGGTAGAAGGCGGGACCACAGTGAATACCATCGCAGCTTCAGCCAGTTGTCTTTTGGACTTGCGTTCGATTGACTCTATGGTTTTGGAGGACCTAGTAAGATCGGTGACAGGTATTCTGGAATCCATTGGCAAATCGCCGGAGGTCACTGTCTCCCTAAGTCAAATTGGTAACCGGCCGGCCGGCTTCATATCGCGTGACAAACAGCCTGTTGCCTGGGCTGCGGAAGCGCTCAAACACGTGGGATGCAGCCGGGTGGTGTATATGGCTGGCAGTACCGATGCCAATGTGCCTATCAGTCAAGGCTTAGCGGCTGTTTGTATCGGCTTGGCCAGATCGGCAAATACCCATCGATTAGACGAATATCTGGATCCAACCGACTTGCCAAAAGGCATGGGCCAGCTCTTACTGGTAACTTTGGCTGCGGCCGGTTTCGACGATTATTAGCCACCGACCATACAAGAGATCAAGAAGGAAGTTATTTAGGCGATGAATTTCGATCTCAATGAAGAACAAAAGCTATTTCGAGAATTAGTTCATGATTTCGCGGCTAAGGAGTTGAAGCCACGGGCGAGGGAAACGGATGAAAAGGCAGAATTTAACTGGCCGGCCGTTCGCAAAATGGGTCCTCTTGGTCTGCTCGGACTGGAGGTGCCTGAAGAATATGGCGGGGCTGCAGTCGACGCTATTAGCTCGGCCATTGCCGTCGAGGAAATGGGTTGGGGCTGTGGTTCGACGGCTTTAGCCATCTCCGCTCATAATGGGTTGGCACTGGGGTCCATCATCAAGTTTGGCACCGAAGAACAGAAAGCCAGATGGTTGCCGCCTCTGGCGACCGGACAGGGGAAATTGGCCTGTCTTGGCTTAACAGAGCCAGGGGCAGGGTCTGACTTGCAGAATGGCGTACGCACGGCTGCGGTTAAAGAGGGCGATTCGTGGATCATCGACGGCAACAAAATGTGGTTGACCAATGCTTCAATCTCTGATGTGATTGTTCTGTTGGTCCGAACAGATCCTGCTGGGGGCAGCCATAGTATGAGCCAGATCATCGTCCCGACTGATACATCTGGCATCAGCATTGGCCCGGCCGAGAAAAAAATGGGGCTTAAAGGTTCTCCAACCCATGCTGTTTCCTTTGAAGAAGTTCAGGTGCCATTCGGAAATCTACTTGGCCAGGAGGGTAGGGGCTTGCACCAGACCCTGATCACCCTTGATAGCGGCCGGATCGGCATCGGCGCGCTGGCCGTAGGATTAGCCCAGGCCGCCTATGAGGAAGCGATCAATTATGCCCAGGAACGTGAGGCATTTGGTAAACCCATCGCCCAATACCAAGCCATCCAATGGATGCTGGCCGACGCCGCAACCGAGATCCAGGCGGCTCGATGGATGGTGTATTGGGCTGCCTGGTTAAAAGAGAAGGGCAGCCCGTACACAAAAGCGGCGGCGATGGCTAAATTATTTGCCACGGAAGTCAGTGAAAAGGTGTGCCGCAACTCGATTCAGATTCACGGCGGTTACGGTTATAGTAGCGAATATCCAGTCGAGCGAATCTATCGCGATACTCGTCTGATGACTATCGGCGAAGGAACCAGTGAAATACAGAGATTGGTCATCGCTCGTAGTATTTTAGAAAGCTAAACTTCGCTGAACGCTCTAGCCAGATGAGAATCAGGCGGACTCTCATCCACCTAGAGCCCTTGAGGGTCTTCATTTCCCAGCGATCTGGATAGTAATTACCCTTTACAAACCGAATTAATAGGTCCCAATAGGCGGCGATAGAATCAGCCTCTTTATTTCCGTCTCATTTATTGTCATTTTGTCACTTCCCATTTGATAATATCGTCCATCAAGCCAGGGCTGAAGGAGATCGGCATAGTGAGGGCTGGCGAGCTGGCCCGACTGACCAGGTGCATGCATGGCCACCGAGGCCTCTCGGTTGCCAAGATCAATGATCTGTCGGTACGAGGGGGCGATGTTATCCCCGGGATCATCTTGGATGATAGAATTTTGGTTGACTGTATCTGCGTCTCCGCCAATAGGCATCGGACCCAAACTAAAAACTTGATCGAACGGTGGCTGTGAGGCAAATGTGTGGTCCATTCTGATTTGGTGAAATCGACCCCATTGACACCCGTTCACGTCATTACCCAAGAGCCTTCGAAGCTCAACTGTAGTATCCGCCAGACATCGTATAAACAATCGCTCTCTCTCTGGTCCAGCAGGCAACCAATGGCTGTCAGGATTATCCAGAAGCTGCAATAAAATTGCGGGCCATTGTCCAAAAAATTCATTCACTGGGTAAAGGACAGGATTTGTTCCTCGACCTAAAAACTGGTCGAAGAGAATCGTGCTTAGCTTGGTTTTCAAAATAGACTGAGCAAGGCGTTCAAGAAAGACCTGGTATACACAACCGCCGACGCTATCTGGTCCTAACCAGCCTTCCCATTCACCCAAAAGCGCCAAACACAACGCCGCATCCCGATTGTTAGTTTTGAGGTCTGCCAATCGCCTAACCAATTCCAGACCGGGAACTGACATCAAATCCATCTGCAACCGCTGACAATCTTCAACCGAAACTTTTGGACGAGAGGTGATAAACTCTGCGATCCTTCTGGCGCGAAAACCATTGCGCCAGGATCGGCCTAGATAGTGGGGATAGTCGTCGCCGACGATTCGATGGTTGGCACTCACGATGAACCCCTGGGCCGGATTCAGAGCATGGGGCATCTCGGCAAAGGGTACGTTACCGGTCCACTCGTGCTCGCCAGTCCAACCGGGCTGTGGAACCTGGCCATAACCCTTGGCCCGCACCGGCACCTGGCCGCTGACGTAATACCCGATGTTGCCCTTCACGTCAGCATAGAGCAAGTTGAGCGCCGGGCTTTCGATATGCCGAACAGCCGTGACAAAATCATCCCAATTTCCGGCTTCGTTCAGCAGGGCGATGCCGGCAAAGCTCTCGACCGGTTGTAAGGCTATAGATTGGAGAGAAAGTGCCAGTCCATCGCTAGGCAAAATCTGGCTGATAATTGGGCCGTGATGGGTGATTGTAATGCGTTCGACGTGATCTTTTTGACCCTTGATTTGGATTCGTTCTTCAACCTGTTGGGCGGAACGCCACTGGCCAAGATACTCATAAAGACCCTGGTCTTCGGCGGCGAATTTTTCGAGAAATAAATCCTCATTATCCACGAAGGAGACTGTGGCACCCCAGGCTATCCGGTCATTTTTGCCGACGAGCACATAAGGTACGCTGGGAAGGGTCACTCCAATGACGTGCAAATCGTCTTTGTCGGATCGGCATTGGAGGTCCATAAAATACCAGAGTGAAGGTGAACTGATTGGCAAGTGCATGTCATTACACAATATTGCACTTCCCGAGATACTCCGTTCCGGAGAGATCACCCAGCCGTTGCTGCCTCTGGCACCACCCCCAGTTGCTTGGCCCAATAGTGGACCTTTTGCCGCTTGAAACATGCCATCTGGCTCTAATCGATTAAACTCAATGCCCTTAGGTAAGGTGATTGGGTTACCAGGCCAGTGTT
>DOXE01000475.1 GCA_003519205.1 Chloroflexota bacterium | reverse complement strand
TGTAGGGCCATAAAAACCGAATTCCGGTTTGCAAGAGAATAACCGTGAGATTAAGAATACTATGGGCCAATCAAGAAACATCCGGCGAGGCAGGGCAGAGCGTCGTCCTCATTGCCCTGGTTTTCATCATATTGCTCCTGTTTGTCGGGTTAGCGCTGGACGCCGGGCTGGCCTTCGTTCGGAGCTCTCAATTCTCCCGGGCGGTCGATTCGGCCGTTCTGGCCGGCGTCGTCGATCTTGATCCGACTTCAACAATTATAACAGATACAACCGCGGCCGATCAGCGAGCCGGACAATTTCTGGGAGCCAATGGATGGCCCACACCAACCTTAACCCTCTTTGATAGTAGTCGCTCATTTTCCGGTATTGGCATTCCCCAATACTCGTTAACGGTTACCTGGCCTGTTAGCCCCTTTTTTATCCGTCTGATCGGCATCGGCTCTTTTCCCATCACCCATTCGGCTACGGCCGCCTTTTATGCCAATGCCGAGATGTATACACCCACCGCCTTTGACGATGGTAAGATGCGCCGGGGGGCTCAATTCATCTTTGGGCCAGACGGCTGCACCAGGGAAGGTGACCCGGTATCACCGTTTGAAACCGCCCCAGGTCAAACAAATTTGGAATACTCTCTTTACGATGGCCTATACCGGTATCGCATATCCATTCCCTCTACCTATACCCAGACAAACCTTCGAGTAGAGTTATTTGACACCGATTCTGTAAATCTCAGGGGAAATACGGCAACTATCAACCATACATTATCCGTAAGCAATACGATGGGTATTACGAGTACTCTAAGCTGTGGCGGACCAGGTATGGGAGAAAGGTGTATTATTAGCACCGGGGAAGATTTGGTGTCAGAGTTACAGAATCCCCTTTGGTTCCAAAGGGTAGATGAGACCTGGCGAGATGTACAAAACGATTGCAACCACGACCAATCAAATCCAAACGGCGATACCGTGACTGAATATGAGTTATTCTATTTTGACGATCAAGGGGAACGCCAGTCGCTAGGCCTATACATCGAGGATAACAGCCAGAGTGGAGCTACCGATATGAAATGGATTACGCCTGGTGTAACCATTTCGGCCGATGCGGGATCCTTTGAAGGAGATATCAGCGGTTTACCCCAGGATGATAAAGGTTTCCGATATCTTCACTTGGATGTGAAGACCGCGGGTGGCGCTTCAAAGAATGTCTGGGATATCTGGGCTGGACCTATCCCAGCGTACTACACCAACCAGGGTTTGATTCCTCTCAGCGAAGATGTTAACGAACGCAACGTACAGGTAGCCAATAGTCCATTTGCCTACCGACGCGGCGGTGTTTCGGTCCTTGCCCTGGGTCGTATGCCGCTTGAGAACTATGTCGACGGCACCCAGATCGATCTCCCTTTGAGCCCACTGGAAATAGAGGCAGGTGGTGGTACACTTTTCGCCAGTGTATTTGACTATGACGCTGCAAATCCACCTCCACAGTTGAATTTCCAGATCGATACAGTTCCACCAGGTCCACTTGTTCCACCTTATCCAGAGAAAGAATTCAATATATGCAGCATCGTCGTCAACTCGCCGACAATCAACAATACAGGTCAATGCAATATAGCCGATCCCTTAGAAGCCACTTGCCAGAACAGTACAGATTGTAATGCCGCCTGGACGCGGCCGCATTTTGCTATGGACATTCCCGGTGAAAATACGGGCTACTTCGGCGGCAATCTGATCCTTAAAGATTATGCTCCTAATGGAGACGCCCACACCTGGTCCCTGGCCATTACCGGCGGCCGTCCCTTTTTGACCAAATAACCAAATATCCCCCCGAAATTAGTCGCGTAAGAGCGATAATCTAGCCACCTGATCCTATTATCCCTCTAACCGCAGTTGCGCTTTCCCAAGATTAATCCCTATAACCAAATCCTACACTCGCTTTCAACCCTCATTGGTTTTTTCCTTCTACAACATTACATAAAGTAGAAAGGGCGATAAAACGTCAGCCAATTTCCGCAAATTAGGAAAGATTTCCCAATCTAAAAAATGACTTATTTTTTGTTGATATCCTCTGTAATAAAGAGGAACTACAGGGTGATTCGGGTTGCAGTGGACACGATCCCCTTACGATCGCAAGTTGCCGGCAATGTGTTATAATGCGCCCACTTTCTTAAAATATTCTTAAAAATATTGAGTGGTTTTCATAGCACTATGGATTTTGGCAGGAGAGAGCATCATTCTTACGAAATTATCGGGATTAAAAAGAGAACCCAAAGGTCAAGCCCTCATCGAATTTTCATTGATTCTCATCGTACTCTTGACGATGATCTTCACCATCGTCGAGAGCGGCCGGTTGTTTCAGGGATGGTTAGCGGTCCAAAACGCTACTCGCGCGGCCGGTAGATATGCCATCACCGGCCAATTTGAGAAAGATTGTCTAAATGAGTTCCCCCCCTGCCTTGACCCTAGGGTAGATTCCATCGAAGCGGAAGCACGTCGTACAGTGGCAGGTGTGCCAGTTGATCCAACAGTCCTTGTCGGACAGCCTAGCTCTCTAGCCGTGGAAGTGTGGGGTCAAGATGAGGATGGCGTCTGGTATCCCGATTATGCCGGTGAGGCAGGTCAAAATGTCCGTATCCGGGTCACTTATTACATGCCCATCGTCACCCCTTTGCTCCAGCCGATTGTCGAAATGGTGCCTTTAGTCGGGCAGATGGTCGCCGTTAACGAAGATTTCGATCAATTTTCAACCTCCCAGGTCAATTATGATCCCCCAACGACCGGTGATGTCGGCGGACCCCTGGTCGTGCCGGAAGCAAATTTGGTCATCACCAAGACCGTAACCTCTCCTGACGTCGTGCCTGGAGATCCGCCCAGCATCTTCACCACCAATAACGTCAAATTTGATATTGAGGTTCGAAATATTGGTCCTTTTGACGCCGAAGGCGTCACCATCACCGATCTTCTACCTGACAATTTCAAATATGTAAGCTACACCGCCACGCGCAACGCTCAATGCGATGAACCACAAGATCCACCCCAGGTACTCTCCGAGATCAATTGTTTGTTGCCCGATCTGGCTGGCGAGGCAGGCACAGCAAATGAAAAGGTCGTCTATCTAAGTTTCACAGCCCAGACACCGCTTGCTCCTGTGTTTGAAACGATTACCAATACAGTGACTGTCTCGATGGATCCAACTGCCGTCGATCCCGTTCTCGGAAATAACATCTCATCGGCCGGCTTGGAATTAATCCCCCATGTCAATCTGATTGTTAGTAAGAGCGATTCGGTAGACCCGGCAATTGTGGGCGAGCCCTTCACCTACCAGATCAATGTGTCCAACCCTGGGCCCAACACGGCCGAAAGTGTCGTCGTAACCGATCGCATGCCTCAGGACTTCACTTTTCAGAGTTATGGGATAAGCACGGGAACTTGTACTGAGCCGGACCCAACTGACCCAAACGATCGTGATTTGATCTGCTCCATCGGCGATCTTGCCGCTTCAGATAGTGCAGTAGTCATGGTGTTTGGCATACCTGAAGTGGAAGGCAGCATTGAGAATAATGCCTGGGCTACGAGCCCCACGCATGAGGATAACCCGACCAACAACTCGGCCAGCGAAACTACGCAGGTGAAAGTGGTGGCCAATTTGGAGGTCACAAAGAGCGGCCCGTCTCAGGTTGATTTCGGCGAAGATATCGACTATGTACTAAACGTGACTAATAACGGTCCATCGCCGGCCGATAACATCACTGTGATCGACGAATTACCCGTAATCGGGGGCAACCCAGCCGTCTCTTATCAATCGAGCAGTTCAGGATGTACGCCTGCTCCATCAGACGAGGTCCATTGCCCGATCTCCACGCTGGCAGCCAACGCCAGCACACAGTTAACGATCACTGTCCAGGCCATCCAACCCGGGGATGCCGTCAATCGAGTGACCGTTAGCTCGACGGCTCTTGATCCAGACACCACCAACAATTCATCTGCGGCTTCAACCTTCATTCGCGCCAAAGCCGATTTGGGTGTTGAGAAAACCGTAGCTGGTCTGGCGATGATCGGCGAGGCGCTCGAATTCACTATCGACGTAACCAACTATGGACCTTCGCCAGCGCCAGGGATAATCGTCCAAGATTCGCTGGATCCGAATGTTGTACTCGATGAAGACACCATGTCAGTTTCGGGTTGCGACGACTGGTATCTATCAGGCAGCGATATCTTTTGCGAAATCGACTATCTTAACCTCAACGCGACAGCTACCGTAAATCTGACGGTCCGAGTTCAGTCCAATATAAACGTCGGCGGTGCTTCGGAGCTAGAGAATAATGTTTCCGTAAAACTCGGGGGAATCGATCCCAATTCTGGGAATGATACCGACAGTGTGAGTACGAATCTCGTATTCCCGGCCCGCTTATCAATATCAAAAACCGGTCCGGCAAAAGCTGAGGTCGGTAGCACCTATACATACCAGCTTCAGGTCTCAAATCAAGGACCGGTAAATGCCACAAACGTGGTGGTGGAAGATGTATTACCTCCCCTGGTTAACTTCATCTCCGCCTCTCCAATTAACTGTTCTGATGGCAACGGCAAGGTGATCTGTAATTTTGCAGAATTAGCAGCAGGAGATCCTCCTATAGACATCCAGATTCTAGTTGAGGCTAACCAGGTTGGGATCGCCAACAATTCAGCCACGGTTACGGCCGACCAGTTCGACCCAGAGATGAGCGACAATGCATCTAGCTGGCAAACTGACATCTTCCCGCCTTCAGCCGACTTATCCTTGGATTTTGATCCTGAATCGACCTTAATATCTGTTCCAAGGAATTGGCATTTCAACTTACGATATCTCGTCACAAATCTCGGTCCATCGACGGCAGAGAATGTGGTACTCACCATCACAACCGATATACCATTTAACAAGGCAGACGAACATCCTCCTTGCATAAAAGTTAACAACGCTGGTGATGCTACTTTTGTCTGCAA
>DOXE01000130.1 GCA_003519205.1 Chloroflexota bacterium | reverse complement strand
ACCAGCATGATATTCATAATCCCAATTCCGCCCACGACTAATGATATGCCGGCAATCGCACCCAGGAAGGTGGTCAACAGGGAGGTCACTGTATCAAATGTGGTCAGCAGATCCGATTGGCTGAAGATCGTAAAATCATCGTCGGCGGCATAAATTATGCCGTGCTGGTCACGTAAAGTTTCTGTAATTTGTTCGTTGGCAGCATCAGTGCGTTCCTCGCTGGCTGCCTGAGCGACGATCCGTGTGACCGCCTTTTCACCACTTCGAGTTCTATCATTGAAAAGCCGGCTATGGGCAGTCGTCAACGGCATATAGACGTTATTATCCGTCAAGGCGAAATCAGATCCTGATGGTTCCAATATGCCTACCACTTCATAGCTAACGCCGTTAATCTTAATGGATTGGCCGACTGGATACAGATCTTCAAATAGATCCTCAGCTACTTCCGAGCCGAGCACCACGACTCGAGCATTGGTATCCACATCCTGTTGGGTCAACCCGTCGCCACTCTGGAACTCGTCCAGATTGTTCACAGGCAAGTAATTGGCCGTGATTCCCGCCACCAATGTCCTGCTGGAATTGCTACCAAATATGACCTCCAGATTGCCTTCCACGGTGGCTGTTACCTCGTTTAGATCAGGCGCGTTGAGCGGGTCAGATAAGGCCTCGACATCAGACATGCTCAGGGTTGGATAGCCGTCGCTATTATCCGGGTCAGTGGATATCGCCAGGAGGTTTGTGCCAAATGACTGGATCTCACTGGTGATGAAACTATTCACGCCATTTCCGAGAGACATCAGCGCGATAACTGCTCCCACGCCAATGATAACACCCAACATTGTCAAAATAGCGCGGAGCTTGTTGGCCATCAAGCTATCTAAAGCGGTGATAAAACTTTCCGATAAGTTCATTGTTTTACCCTCTACAAAGCACCGTTCACGATAAGTCCGTCTCGAATCCAGATAATTCTTTCTACCCTTTCAGCGATTTCAGGATCATGGGTGATCACCACGATCGTATTGCTATTTTCCTTATTCATCTGGCGAAAGATGGCCATAATCTCTTCCCCGGATTGGGTATCGAGATTGCCTGTAGGTTCGTCTGCTAGAATGATACCAGGACGGGTAACCAGAGCGCGGGCAATAGCCACCCGTTGTTGTTGCCCACCAGAGAGTTCGTCCGGCCGGTGGTCCATGCGATCACCCAAGCCAACAGCCTTCAAAGCTTCTTCGGCTCGGGCTATCCTTTCTGACCGGCTAACACCGCCGTACATCAAGGGTAAAGCGACTTGTTTGAGGGCTGGGGTCCTGGGTAGCAGGTTGAATTGTTGGAAGACAAAGCCAATTTGTTTATTGCGAATTCTCGACCGGTCATCTGGGCTCATGCGGCTCACGTCGATGCCATTCAATTCGTAAGTGCCGCTGTTGGGAACGTCCAGGCAGCCAATGATGTTCATGAGCGTGCTCTTGCCGGAACCGGACGGTCCCATAATGGCTACGAACTCGCCTTGCTCGACTTGCAGGTCCACACCGCGTAGGGCATGCACTGTTTGGGTACCCATTTCATAAGCCTTAGTTATATTTCTCATCGTAATCATGAAGTGATCTCCGTTCGAAATCCCTTTCGTCATCCCATGATAGGTTTAGCCGCCAAAGGGAGGTCCGCCTTGCGGACGCCTAGAATCCCCCTCGAATCCTTCGTCGGGCGGCTCATCCTCGCCGAATCGGAAGACAGGTAGATTGTCGCCAACCAATAGTTGGTCTCCTTCAACTAGGCCATCAGTGACCTGGGTGAACCTACCATCGCGAAGCCCAATGACCACTTCAACCTCCTCGATCTGTTGGTCACCATTCTCATCGATGGTTACCAGGTTTACTGTATAAGTGCCGGACCTTCTGTCGGCGTTGATGGCGGCGTTGGGTACCAACAATACCTCTTCTTCATCGGCGGTTAGGAGGTCCGGATTGGCTGTCATTCCTGCAAGGACCGGCAATTCGGTCTGGCCCAGGCTCAGAAATACTTGGTATACAACCAGCGCGCTAGCGTCGCCTATCGCTTCAGGGGCGATGGAAGCTATCTCACCCATTATCTCCACATCAGGCCATGTTTCCAGTGTTATAGCGGCCGGTTGACCAATACTTATCCTGCCGATATCTACTTCATCCACGTCTAAAACCACTTCCAGGCTGTTCGGGTCATACATCTCAACCAAGATCCCATTGGCGACCTCCCCTTCATTGACGTTTACAGCCGTGACCACGCCAGAAAAGGGAGCGAGCAAAGTAGCCTCTTCCAGGTCATTTATGGCGCGCAGCAAGCTAATCCGTGCCTGTTCGACGGCAGTCTCGGCGGCAACGACTTGAGCAGTTGTGGGTCCATCCAATAAGGCTTCCAGATTGGCTTCTGCCTGGGCCAGGTTTGCCTCAGCAGCGGCAATCTGATCTTCTGATGAACCTTTCAGTAACAAATCATGGTTGGCTTGAGCGGCTTTCAAGCGGGCATTGGCCGCAGCTAAAGAAGCCTGGGCGATGCCCACAGCATCGGCATCCGGACCAGCTAACAAAGCGTCGAGCTTGGCTTGAGCTGCCACGACGTTGGCCTTGGCAGCTTCCAGATTGAAACGAGTCCGCTCTTCAGGCGGACCAAATCCCGGGCAGATTTCTGTATCGCCGCCACCCGGTATTTCGAAAGTGAAACATTCTAACAACTTGTCATATATTTCTTGAGTTGATCCCTCCTGACCTAAGGCAGCAATGAGTTCAGCCTGGGCTGAGGCGATCTCAGCTTCAGTGGCGCCGCTTTGGGCTAGCTGCAATTGTTCTGAGGCCGACCAAACATTGGCCTGGGCAGAGCGGACATTAGCCTCTGAGGCAGCGATGTCTTCTTCAGTTGGGCCGGCCAACAACTCTTCTAGCTGAGATCGGGCACTGGCAACAGAGGCCTCGGCCGCCGCTAAATCGACAGCTTTGGGTGGCTTTACCAATGCAGCTAAGTTGGCTTCCTGGATGGCTAAGGCCTGTTCGGCCGATTCGACCGCTCGCTCAAGAGCGGCCGTGTCCAATTTTAGCAAAGGTGTTCCAGCCTCGACCTCATCGCCAATTTCCACGAATACCTCCGAAACTACGCCTACAGTGCCAAGGGATAACTGAACATCGCGTTGAGCTTGAATTTGTCCGCTGGCTGTGGCATTGGCGGACAATTTTCCAATAAAGGCAGTGACAATTTCGCCAGTGTCAGCTTGTGCTGGTTGTCCACCACCTTGAAGGTTACGCCAGAAGTTTAAACCGACGAAGGCCAAGATGACTATCACAACAACACCGACGATTCTCCAGATCCATTTCCTGTTCGATTTATTAGATTGGCTCATGTTAGTTACCTCTATCGGAGGGTCCTTCGCTACCTGGACCAAAGTCCGCCAAGGGAATCGTATTACCTACCGCTAATTCATCTCCGGCACTCAAACCGCT
>DOXE01000326.1 GCA_003519205.1 Chloroflexota bacterium | reverse complement strand
ATAAAGGTGCCTGTCCCCTGGACTTGCGGTGCAATTCCCGAGCCGGTCGAATCCGAAGTGCCCGACCGGGACGGGAGCTGTGGCGCCGTCCAGAACCAGACATCTCGGACTCCACCAGGGATCATCACTTGCGTTTCCGGATAAAGGCGATAAGGAAATTCTAGGTTATTGGGTTCATAGGCAATAATATCTTCAATTGGAACTCCATATTGGGCTGCCAATCCTTCTAGTGTATCCCCACTCCGAACATCGTGAAGCACACCATCAATGGGCAGGATTATCAATACTTGGCCAGGCTGAAGGGCGCTCGCTTCCTCACTCAGAAAGGCATTACCTCCAAGCAATGTCTCCGGTTTGATACCAAACTCCTCGGCGATACCAATTGGTGTATCGTTTGGCACGACCGTGTAAGTGATGAACGAATGTTGCGGTTTTTTGCCTTCAAAGGTGTGAGGATTCAGTTGAGGTGATAAGCTGTTGTTTATAAGAACTGGCACGCCAGAGAGATCAATCTGAGTCTCGAACGGGGATTCCTCTGATGTCGATGTTACAAATCGTCCCTCTAATTGGCCGGACAAAGCCAAAGATTCTGTTTCGCCAGCCGTTTCAAACTCAAATAGTCGACCAAAAGGAACGATTTTTACCCCCACGTACAATAAAACGGCCACCACGACTAGGGCCAAGTAGCCACCAAACCGCTCCAGAAATTTCCTATCCTCTTCCATAAGACACACCCAATGTCTGCGACGCAGGATGCTATCACAATGTCAGGGAACAACAAAAACGGGCTGCTATACACAGCCCGTCCTCTAAGGTACCTTTCACTTTAAAGGTTTGACTCTTATTTTACATCATATCCCTGGTTAAAGTTTCCAGGAATTCATAATTTGTCTTTGTTTCGCGCATCCTTTGTAAGACCGCATTCGTAGCGCTACTGATATCATAACCTGGTGTATCCATAAGGTGGGCTAACATGCGGCGCATCGTATAAACACGCTGCAGCTCATCACCCGATAAAAGTAGCTCCTCTCGTCGAGTACTTGAACGTTCGATATCGTAGGCCGGAAAGATCCGCCGTTCCTGTAATCGCCGGCTGAGTATCAGCTCCATATTGCCGGTCCCTTTGAACTCTTCATAGATCACATCATCCATTCGGCTACCTGTATCCACCAGACAGGTGGCCATGATGGTCAAGCTTCCGCCTTCTTCGATGTTGCGGGCCGCCCCAAAAAATCGTTTGGGATGATACAGGGCTGAGGGGTCAAGACCGCCAGAAAGTGTCCTTCCGCTGGGCGCTACCGTCAGATTATAGGCGCGGGCCAGACGAGTGATGGAATCCAATAAGATGACGACATCAAAGCCAGACTCAACCAGACGTTTCGCTCGTGCCAGGGCCATTTCAGCCACCCGACAATGTTGCCGCACAGGCTCGTCAAAAGTCGAACTAATGACCTCACCCTCCACCGATCGTACCATGTCGGTCACTTCTTCCGGCCTTTCGCCAATTAAGGCAACCATAAGGTGAAGATCCGAATAGTTGGCCGCGATGCCATTGGCGATGTCTTTTAGAACGGTCGTCTTTCCTGCTTTTGGAGGCGATACGATTAATCCTCTTTGGCCACGTCCAATAGGGGAAACCAGGTCAAGCAGCCGGGTAGAAAGGATATTCGGCTCTTTTTCCAGTTTGATCTTTTCTAAGGGAAATATGGGGGTCAAAGAACCAAAATGTGGGCGCTTTTTGGCCAGCTCCGGATCCATCGCGTTAACGGCCTCAACTCTTAACAAGCTGAAGTACTTCTCATTATCTTTTGGAACACGTACCTGGCCCATAACCATGTCGCCAGTTCTTAGACCCAATCGACGTAGCTGAGAATTTGAAACGTAAATATCCTCTGGACCTGGCAGATAATTCCTCGATCGAAGAAATCCCATGGTCTGTTTGTCATCTTCGACAATTTCCAGAACGCCGCCGCGAAATTCATTGCCTTGGGATTGTGCTTTGGCTTTTAGAATCTGAAATATCAGATCCTGCTTCTTAAGCGAAGAATAGCCTGAAATTCCCAGATCTTTAGCGATATCGCGTAATTCATTTAAGTTTTTAGACTGAAGCATGTTAATATCCATACATTATTCTCCGAATTTTGGTGCTTGTAAGTTTCTGTACCTTGGCCGTCCCCAGAAGCACGCGTGAGCCCTCGAAGAGGAATTTTTCAAAATACCCTTCTACGTTGAATGATATTGCGGTCTATTTTGAGAGTGTTCATTCCAAATTGATAAGGGAGCTACCCAGCTTGCAAAACAGGAATCGGCTTTGGTTTGGCGCTACCCTCAACCTACGACGGTCATTATCTGATTTAGCCGCTTATTACATTAATGGTCTGTTGGGCGATCGCCAACGGATCTGTTTTGTCGTCTCGTTGACTATCAAGGGGACTTCAAACAAGCTACCTAAAGGGCAATTAATTATATCATGGCCAATATTTAGAGTCAATTCGAGCAAGCCGAAGCCCAAAAAATTTAGTGATCCAGATTAACTTGATGACTTGACCTACCCTATGTCATTTTCGGCGATCATTTCCTCTGCCTTCTCAACCAGAATCCGGTTACCAATGAATAACGGGGTACGCTGGTGCAAGGTTTCAGGCACGATATCCAGAATCGGTCTTCGTCCATCAGACGCGTATCCGCCTGCTTGGTCAATGATAAAAGAAAGAGGTCCAGCTTCATAAAGTAGACGTAGTTTTCCATCGGGCTTATTCATTTGCCCAGGATAAAGAAAAACACCACCCAATAGTAGATTTCGGTGAAAATCGCCAACCAGCGAACCAATATACCGGCCGGAAAGGGGTGGCGCTATTCCCCCCCCCTGCTCTAGCCATTCGGCATAGCGGCGAACACCTTCTGTCCAATTTTCTCTATAGCCGTAATTGCCACTAAAATACCGACCTGGTTCGG
>DOXE01000085.1 GCA_003519205.1 Chloroflexota bacterium | reverse complement strand
AGCGGTATCCAAGAAAACAGAAGGCCGCGCCAAATAGAAGTGTAAAAACACCGACAACCAACGTACCTATGTCCATCTATCCCTCCTTATCAAGACCATTGGCAAATAGATGCCAAATATTCGGCCGATCCATCTCGCAGCCACCCATCTAGTTGGGCTGGCTCTTTGATCTGCTGTCCTCGAGATCGATCTACCACGGCGTAACTGCATTCTAATTCAGGTAAAGCCGTCATATCGCCCCAAAGTTTTTCAAACTGGGTCACCGGGAAAATGTCTTCGTGGCCTTTACCCCATCGTTTTTTCACATCCTTAATGGTGATATAAGTGGGCATTCGAGCGGCAAGCCGTCGAACGGCCGAAGCCACCTTATCACTGTCTTCCAGGTCCTGTCTGTTGAGCCCGAAAACTTCCAACAGGAGGTCGATGTCAACCCAGGTAGTGCTGGAATTATAATAAGATAGCTCAAACTCCAATTCTTCCCGTGGCAGGGCTAACCCCTCGATCAGTCGCAATTGACCATCGATTCGGGCCAGACCACCGCCCCGGTCTTCAACGCGACGGGCCACTACCTCAGTCGTCAAGGCCGATCCCTGCTGGATGTGATACCCCAACAAGCCAGGGTCCGGGTCCACTCCCAGCGTATCGATGTTGTGAACCATTAAGTATTTCAGATTCGGTCGATCGGCCAGCAACCGGGCCAATACACCATTTCGAAAGAGATTGGGCACCTCATACCAATGACCGACCGGGTGTAAACATTGCATAGGGATATTATCGGTGTAGTCGCTGCCCTCTCCCAACTGTCGGGCCCAGGCTATCAAAGCGGCGTGCAGGCTTTCTTGTACTTTTTGCGCTTGTTCGTCCAGTATCTGTTGGGGCGTTTCTTCCCATTCATATCGAAGGTCGCGGGCCATGGGTATCAAACGAAGGCCGACGATCCGGCCGGGTGATAAAATCAATGGACCCTGGTAACCGTAGTTATCTTCAGCCGCCAGAAAGGCTCTGATGGGTTCATGGGTCATGTAGCTGGTGGTGATGATATGCGGCAGGTAAGTCCCGCAAAGCCGGCTTATTCGACGGCTCTTGGCCAGGTGAATCTCAACGAAATTCCGGTGACGGCCGTCAAGTTTGCAAAAGGGATTCAATGCTTTAACGACCCCAGCCCCCTTCGTCCAACGGCTACCCGTTCCGCCGGCTAAAGATACAACTGCCACTGCCCCTGAAGCTAAGGCATCCATACCCAAATCGCGAAGTTCGGCCGGCAGCTCAAATCTGGCATCGAACACATCCTCGGCCGACACATCCTCAATCTGACTATTAACCGGCAACCTATTCTGAGCCAGACCAATGCGACCACTTCTCAAATCTACCCTGATCTGCTCATGTTGCACCGGGTCGAAACCATATTTATTGAGCAGCGACTGCAAATTCTCTTGACCTGACTCTCCCTCTCCAGCATACGGCAAAAGGCGATCAAAGAGCCTTTGAACCATGCCCGACAACTGGGGATCTGTCCGGCAGGCCTCACTAAAACGGTCTAACTCCGCTCGCCTAAATGCCGATAGATGATGTGGCTCCAATCTCAAAATCCCCGGGATCGATTGGGTATAATATCCGGCTGGCATTAAAGCATCTGCATCGAAGAAAAGGTCGGCGACCGAACCATGCTCGTTAATAGTGAAATCATATACTACAGGATCCATCGCAAAGGGGACGGCTTTCTCAAGTTGGCGCTTGGTATCACTCATGATGGCTTGTAATCGGCTCTGAGCTAGTGGCTTCACAGCTGGATCGAACAAGAAGCCCATGCCACCACCAGCCATGCCGCCCAGCATCCAAAAGCCCCAGAACCCTGCACCAAACTCTGATTGGACCCTTTCAATGAGCCGGTCGGTATATAGATTACCCGCCCAGGGGATGATGGTTTGAATGGGTCCATTGAAGTTGCGATGCGTAGCGCCGCCAATGGCTTTTACATCGCCCTCCTGCAAATAACCAATAATTTCATCCAAAAGGTGAATCGCCTCCTGGCGGCCCAACCATTCGGACTCTGAACGGAGCAGATACTTCTCGGTGACCATCTCCAGGATAGGTCCGACATCCTGGGCCATACCTCCATGAACCAATACCAGGCTATCCTGCAGTCTTTGCCGGGTTTCAGCCGAGACGTCTTGCCGATGGAAGATCTGGTGATTTGGTAAAAGACGGCCCCGGCTAATGCCGAACTCTGGATCTCCTTCACTTGCCGGCACCCCTGTTATGAGTTTCATACCTGGCCATAACCCGCCAGAATCCTGCCAACCACCGCCAGACCCGGCCAACCATTCACCTAAAATGGCCCTGGCGGCGACCAGGCGGCGCTCATCCTCACTCAGGGGGCCTGTTAACGATTTTGCTTGACCCGTAGCTCGCATGCATACTGCGATCAGGCAGGCTAATAAACTGGTAGAAACAGCCAATCGAGAGCCCTTAGGAATGCCGTTTACCTGGCTGACGATTTCAATACCGTAACCCGGTTTGTTCAGCCGGGCCAGAAGATCGGCTAATGGCTGAGCCGCCCCTTCCATACCCGGCGGGATAATACCAGAGGCGATGACGGCCGCTTTCAGCAAACCCAGATAATCTCTGGCAAAATCAAATACCTCGTCCAGATCGGAGATTTCGGCATTTACGCCCAAATCAACGCTGACTAATCGCAAGATGGGTTGGTCAATGACCCGGAAGTAGGCTTCCACGGGAGGGCGCGGTGGCTGAAGCGCATCGGAACCGTCTGGTTCCCGTACGCTCAGATCAATGGAGGTATTAATTACCCGGGCTCCTTCCGGGAAATCCATACCCAGGAAGAAAATGTCGCTCCAACCACTGTGGGTCAGGTCCATTCGGACAGGTGTCGTCTCTCGCAAAATTGGAAACAATGGGCTTGACGCCGACCGTTGTTTCAGTTGGGGGTCCACCCGAAGGGGGTGGTCGGCCGGATGGCCAACACGAAACATCCATTGATTGCCCCACACCGAACGAACGCTTCGCCGAACCTGATCGGCCAACGTCTGAAAACCAAGGCTGTAATAGGCAGCAGCAAGCGCACTGGATATGGCATCATTGGGTCCACTTGCCTCTTGTTGATCGAGGAAAATGTCAATAGCCTCATCAAAACGGCGTTTCAGTAGATTCATATAACCTTCGAAGGGAACGTGTCCAATTGATTTGATGGCAGCTTTCTGAGGCAGATGAAAACGGTGAATGGAATATAAAAAT
>DOXE01000201.1 GCA_003519205.1 Chloroflexota bacterium | reverse complement strand
TACAAGATCGGCTGGCAGTGCACTCACCAAGTTGACTGAAGCTCGCTTTAGCACACGGGCTATAGCTGCCGCTTTGTGTCCACCCAGAACAAAGCGATTTTGAATGCGGGCTAAAATAACATCGGCACTTGATCCAACTAACCACTCTTCGAATATTGGGTTTCCGAATCCATCAGGGCACTCGGCAACCCATATAATGATCCCACCGGGCTTCACGGCGCAAGCGGCATTGTCCAGAGCTTTTTGCGCCTGATAAAGGTTTATATCTTTCGGAAACCCACCGGCGCTGACAATGACGATGTCAGCCAACTGCTCGACGGCAACCTTTCGCTGGTAGTCCGAAACTTGGCAGAGCCAGCGGTGGGCTTCCACCGGATGTCCCGCCGCCGCCGCAATGATGTTATGCTCGGCATCGACGATGACATTGAGGATGAAGTTAAGACCGATAAACTCGGCTCCTTCTTCAATATCCTCTCGAACTGGGTTTCCATCCAATACACCCACGCTAGCATTTGAATGGACCATCATCGCATGGTTACTTTGAATCGTTGCCAGCGAGCAAACGCCTGGTACCAGCGCCTTCGCGCCGCCAGAATAGCCCGCGAAATAGTGCGGCTCGACACTGCCAAGAGCAATGCGGATATCGGCCTCGACGACCGGCTTGAAGACTTCGATTCGCGTGCCGCGAGATGTAGTTCCCACGGTTATCGTCTGGTTGGGATCTGAGTCTAGACATCTCAAGCGCCTAGCCATCTCTGGTCCAACTAGCCTTATGTGCTCCTCATCTGTATGCGCTCGGTGTGATCCCAAGGCGAAGATGACCTGGACATCCTCATCCTGAACGCCGGCTTTGGCCAGTTCCTCCATCAATGGTGACAGCATCAGGTGCGTGGGGCAGGTGCGAGTGATATCGCTGGTCACGATGACGACAGAGTGCCCAGGACGGACAATATCATGGAGATGTGGGCTACCTATGGGCGCGGCTAGCGCTAAACGGATCAAGTCATAAGGTGGTCTATTCGGCTCCAATAACGTGACCTGTCGGGTCTCGTGATCGAGACTTATCTTCAGCTGACGCTGTCCGTAAGGTAGTAAAATCTGCACAGTCAACCTACACCATTAAAAGGCCGCCATTGACACTTAATGTCTGGCCGGTGATGAAATTAGCCTCGTCAGAAACAAGAAAACATACGGCTGCCGCCACATCGGTTTTCCGACCTAATCGACCGGCTGGGATTTTGCTGATAATGTCATCGATAGCTTGTTGAGTCCATCCGCTTGTCATTTCTGATTCTGTTGTTCCCGGCGACACGGCATTGACCTGAATATGTGGTGCCAGAATCCGGGCCAAGCCTTTGGTCAGGCCCAACATTCCTGCCTTGGAAGCCGAGTAGTGGAGCCCCACGGCCAAACCTCCCATCTGCCCTGCGCTTGAGGCGATGTTGATGATTTTGCCCGATCCCTGACGACGCATGGCCGGGATCACGGCTTGGCTGCATAAAAATGCTCCTTTCAAATTGACGCCCAAAACCGTGTCCCACTCTTCGGGCGTTATTTCTTCAACCGGCGTCATTGGACAGATGCCCGCGTTATTAACCAGGATGTCTATTCGCTCCCAACGGTCGAGTACTGCCTTGATCATAGCACGCACCTGATCCGGGTGGCTTACATTGGCCGCCGTGGCCATAACCGGCAGACCTAATTCCTGCAGCGGTTGGATCGCTAGCGTGGTCTTCTCAAGCCGTAGGTCCACCAAAGTCACGATAGCCCCGGCTGCTGCCAGCGCCTCGCCAATGGCCAGGCCAATCCCGCGCGCGCCGCCGGTTACCACAGCAACTTTTTCCTTCAGGTCGTATTGCATCTCATACCAACCATAAATATGGCTGCTCAACAAATTGTCTGATCCGATCCAGAAAGCGGGCCGCTGGCACGCCATCCACCAGCCGATGGTCAAAAGTCAGGCTCAAGCTCAACATTGTGCGGATCGCCGGTTCCTTATCAACCAACACCCATTTATCAATCAGCCGGCCAATGCCGAGGACGGCGCTTTCTGGCGGGTTGATGATAGGTGTGAAGGCGTCAATATTAAAAGAACCTAGGTTCGTAATCGTAAACGTGCTGCCTGTAAGCTCGTCCGGCAAAGCCTTGCCTGCTTTCGCCCGGGGCAGCAAATCCGCAAGTTCAACGGCCAGATCGTGGACCGATTTCGCAGCTGCATCCTGAACGACCGGCACCACCAAGCCCCGATCTGTATCCACCGCAATGCCCATATTAACCGTCGGCCAGTAAATGATCTCGTCCCCATCCAGCGAAGCATTCAAATTTGGGTGCTCTTGGAGCGCTCGGGCCGTTAGTTTAATAAGAAAAGCGTTGTAGCTGGGCACCACTTCCGTTTGGAGATCCGCCTTGAGTCCGGCGCGAATCTGAACCAATTCTGAAGCATCCGCCTTAGTTGTCAGTGTGACCGGGGCATAGGTTTGAGCGCTGTAAGCCATTCGCTCCTTAATGAGGCGGCGTAGTCGGCCCACCGACTCTCGCCGGGGCAAGGCCTCCTCTTTGTTATTAGCCATTCCTCGCTCGCGGCCTGTTTCTAGCTTGGCCTCGATCAGCGATTCGCGCAGATATTCCTCTACCTGGGCCCGCTCAATGCGCTTACCCGGATAGCGCTCCGTAAGCGCTCGAACCTCTACCCCGGTAGCTTCAGCCAAACGTTGCGCCAACGGTGAAATTCGAACTTCCAGTGACGTTTTTTCCCGCAGGCTTTTCACCAACCGGATCACATCTTGCTCTTTGATCGCCCCGAACGGTCCTGTC
>DOXE01000364.1 GCA_003519205.1 Chloroflexota bacterium | reverse complement strand
TGTCCCAATAAATTGGGCGTCATCGACTTAGGGCTTTTTTAGGAAATAACCTCTTAGCCAAACAAGGCCAAAATTATATCTACATTATAATTAAAAGGGTGCCTCTGGCAATATCAATTGATGCAAATGATCTCTTGGGAGGAGGAGTCCATAGGCTAGACCACTCTTAGCTGCTAGAATGTTCTTCATCAATAGAACCTGGTTAGAATCCTAATGGTTTAACATGAAAAAGAAGCGATCAAGCTGGATAGGCATCGTCTTATTCGTTTTAACCCTGCTGGTTTTAGGCCTCATTGTCAACGTTCCGATTACTGCTGCACCCCAAGCCGGAACGTTTTACGTGGCCACTTACGGTAACGACACCATTGGCGATGGCTCTCAGGATGCATGATAGTTACAATAACGACATCTTGAAGATCAACAACAGCACCCACGATATCCTCGTCGAAGGTAACATCTTCTACAACCAGAACGGAAGTGATGAGCATATTGACGTTAATAGTGTGGAAAATGTCGTGGTGCAGAACAATGTCTTCTTCAATGACTTTGCCGGTAGCGGTCGGAACAACGACAACAACACCAGTAGCTATATCGTCATCAAAGATAGCAATCAAGACGACGATATCTTCGTCGGCAGCCGTTTTGTGACTGTGCGGCGCAACGTATTCTTTAACTGGGAAGGCAGCACCGGTCATAACTTTGTTCTAGCTGGCGAGGACGGCAAACCATATCATGAGGCCCGGGACGTATTGGTGGAGAACAACCTGTTGTTGGGGAATTCGAATCACGTGATGCGCGCCCCATTCGGTGTCAAGGGCGGCCGGGACATCACCTTCAGGAGTAATACTGTCTCCGGCGATCTGCCATCTCTGGCATACGCCATGCGCCTGAATGCCGAAGGCAGCAATCCCCCTAATCAAAACGTCCGCTTCTATAATAACATCTGGTCCGACCCGAGCGGATCGATGGGCGATGATGGTCGGGGAATGAACGACTTTTCTGACACACCGCCTGGGCAGACGACATCTTTTACCTTGAATAACAACCTGTATTGGAATGGTAGCGAGGCCATCCCCACCGACCCTGGCGAATTGATCAACTACACTGACGATACCAGCAGGATCGTCGACGACCCCTTATTAGGTGACCTAGCTGGGTTGGTTATCCCTCGCTGGGATGGGAATGCCAGCCGATTTGCCGATGGTTCTTCCACCATTCGCGAGGTATTCGAACAGTTGGTGCTTCTCNNCCGGCGGAGGATATCTTAGGTAATAGCCGCTTGGCCCCAGACACCGGTGCCGTCGAATTTATCCCTATATTGAACCTGGTTGGCACACCTGCCGATCGGGCGATCCATCTGGCCTGGAAGTTAAATACTTCGCTTCCGCCTACTGCCACCTGGCGTATCCTCTATGATGGTCCACCCGGCGATGAACCATCGCCCATCGCCAACGTCCCCGGGGTTACCCGAAAGTACTCACTGACTGGTCTGACGAATTATAATTTGTACGATATCACTCTCAATGCCATGTTAGACGGCACACCCATTCTGACCGATACTGTCTCCGTAAGACCAACAGACATCCACTTATATTTACCACTGGCGAACAAATAGCAAATTCAGGNNTCCCTTGATCAGCTTTTAGCTTTTCTTTCAATCGCTTCAAGACTGGTATTTCCTCGTACTGCTCGGTACGGATCATTTCCCAGTCCAGTCCATTTGGTCTGGGATATTCGGTATGGGTCTCGATGACTTCGTCTGGGGTTATGATCCAATCCAGTGGCGAATCATGAGCCTGCAAGGGTAGTTTAGCGTCGTCGACGATTTGAAGCGGGTGGACTGCGGCCACGATAGGCGTTTCCAGTTTGAGTAAGCCGAGTTCCCGCAAAATTCCCAGCTCTAAATCGGCAAAGCCCGCCCCTTTACCGATCCGGCCGCCACTCCGCGATACGGCCACACAACCTACCAGAACAAGGTCAATCAGCTCCATCTCTTCTGGGCTGACCAGCCGGCCGTGCTCCATCGCTCCCCGCCAGGCGGCCACCTTTTCTAATGGAATACCTTGCTTCCGAATAACTGGCGCTGAAAGCTCGACGAAGCAGCGCTCCTCGGTCAGACGGGGAACGGCCATGTATAGCCGTTTGCCATCCTGCAGCGCGCGCAGCCGCAATGCGACATGGGCGGTATCGGGATTCGATTTGATGACCTGAGCCCGTGACCAGATGGGCAACCCAGCCAATCGATCAGCCGCTTGTTCCACCCCGACAAAGGATGGGATATGACCAAATGGCTCTCGGGGCGAGACGCCCTTATCCTTCAGCTTTGTCCAAATTTTCGAGCGCAAAACGTCCTTGTCACGATGATAGCCACTCCACTCAGTTTCCACTATCTTGGCCATGTATTCCCACTCCTTGACACAGTTGCTACAGGTGGACCGATCATAGATAATGCGCCCCATTAAGCAAGCGAATTCGATCAATGAACTATCTATCCGTGAACTCAATGTGGGACCGCCAGCGTCTTGCTCGCATTCGTGAGGCCAAGATGGCCGCGGTCCCGCGAAAATGGACAGTATTTAATCAAGCCAAGGGGATAATATGACTGATTTATCGTTTTCTTTCACACGCCAACGACTTAAAAACCACATATTCGGTGGGCTATTAGGGGCTGCACTTGGAGATGCTATGGGCGCGGCCACCGAACAACACCAAATCGATGAGATCATCGAAGAGCATGGTGGTCTGTTACAGGAACTGGTAAAGCCTCTGGTCGACACCTTTTCATTTTCAGAAAAAGCTGGAATGGTGACAGATGATTGCAGCCAAATGTTCACCTTAACCCAGGCATTGATTGATACAAATGGTCAATTAGATGATGAGACTTGGTTGAGGGCGCTGCTTTACTGGTCACAACATTCGCCCATGCGTAACCAGATGGGACCGATGACAACNNGCGCTGTGTATACGGCCTGGATTTCAGCTCGTCTGACTCATGACACCCAGATCGCGGCCAGCGGCGCTGGCGCTATTGCAGCGGGTGTGGCCGAGGCGCTATTGCCTACGGCCGACGTTTTCAGCGTCGTCACGGCCGCGTTGGAAGGAGCCCGATTGGGCGATGAGGTCGGGCGCCGAGAAGGTCGTACGATTCCTGGACCAAGCATCTGGCGACGGATTGAATTAGCCGTCGAGGAAGCGCTACGGGCCACGACTTTCGAGGAAGCGCTGCGAAATATTGAAGCCACTGTTGGCAATTCAGTGATGATGGTCGAGTCGACCCCGGCGGCCGTGGGTATCTTTGTGGCTGCCAAGGGTGATCCGTTAAAATGCGCCATTGGCGGCACCAATATCGGCAACGACACCGATACCATCGCGGCTATGGCAGGGGCTTTGGGTGGCGCATTGCGGGGTTATGAGGCATTACCGGAGGATATGATCGCCACGATTCAAGAGGTAAACGAGGAAGATATATCTCTACTGGCCGAGGGATTAACCGAGATAGCCTGGCGCAACCTACGTGGTGCGCCCTAAAATTGTGAATAGCATCTCTTTAAACCTGTGAACGTCGACGTCCACGGCGAAATAAACGTTCGGCTCTTGGCCGCCCCGAAAGCCAAAGTCGCACACCGTCCGACCGTCGGTTAATTCCCCTTTCGTTTCCACATCCACCGGAATAAATTCGGTAGAAATGACGGAAGGATCGATGATGGCACAGACGGCCAGGGCGTCATGCACTGGCGCGGTATAGGGCTGGGACAGTTGCCCACTACCGTCGTCACCCCCACCAGTTGTAAATCGGGTGAAAGAGCCGCTACCATCAGAGCTACGGCATCGTCGGTACCGGTATCCACGTCCAAAATCACTTTCTTCGGCATGAGATTTCTCCCTACATTGATGTTGCATTACCGTCGACGATTTGCCCATCAAGCAACTTGACTACCCGCCGGGCATACGAAACCACCCGTGGATCATGGGTGGCAAAGATAAACGCCGTCCCCGTCTCTTCGTTGAGTCTTTGCATGATGTCCATTGACTGCTGGCCATTGTCGGTATCCAGGTTGGCCGTGGGCTTGTCATTCATTTGATTCAATCTCAACAAAGGCGGTCATGCCCCAGCGAATAGGTAAGTCTTGAGCCTGATCCAACAAAATTTCCGTCTGATAAGCGACATCACCTAGAGAGGTATCCGCAACCAGGGCAATCTTGGTCACCACGCCGGAAATTAGGTCATTGGAGATAGCATCGAGACGCACTTCAACAGCAGCCCCCTGAGAGACGGAGGCCACATCGACTTCGGTTAAATCCGTAGTTTTTACCCGCCAGCGGTCGAAATCGGCCAACATCAACACAGGCATACCTGAATCGATAAGTTGCCCAACTGAAGCATCAATCCGTGAAATCTCGCCATCATAGGGTGCACGCAAGGCCGTTCTATCAAGGGCAGCTTGGGCGGTAGCTTCGTTTGCTTGGGCCTGAACAACGGCCGCTTCTGCTTGTTGAACGGCCGCTTCAGCCGCTGCCAGTTCTGCTTGGGCCAGTTCTACACCAGCCTCAGCCTGTCGCACGCCCAATTCAGCGATGGCAATCTCTTCTGGCGTTGCCCCGGCCATCAATAGTTCCAGCCGGGCTTCGGCCGCATTCCGATTGGCAAAAGCTACGCTCACCCCACCACTGGCTGCCCTCTGTTGGGCCGCCGTCGGCCCCTGTTTTGCGGCCTCCAAAGCTTGTAATGCCGCCTCATATGTTGCGCGAGCGGCGGCTAATTGTTCCCGCGTCGTCTCCTCAGTGGGGCCAAATAAGGGGCATATCTCACCTTCACCCGGTACTTCAAAACACGTGTCCAAAATCGTTTGATATTCTTCTTCCAGAAGCCGCAACTCAGAAAGGGCTTGAGCTACATTGGCTTCGGCTGCGAAAATGTCAGCCACTGAGGTGACATCAAGAGCCACATCCCGATTACCGGCCGCTTGTCCTATGGCTGATTCAGCAGCTCTAATGTTTGCCTCAGCAGCCGCGATCTCTTCCGACCTCGGGCCGGCTATGATTAAGGCCAGTTTCGCCTCGGCGGCGACAACGCCTGA
>DOXE01000057.1 GCA_003519205.1 Chloroflexota bacterium | reverse complement strand
AATAAATTATGGAGCGTTCACCTGAACGATCAAAATGGGCTTAAATTCGACCAGGATCGCTCTTTTGGTTCGGTTGATTTGAGGCGGGCTTTCAACCAGGTCAGGGTTCTGGATGAGAACCGCTATTGGCAGATCGGCATGGTTGGTTTAGACGTAAAGGCAGTTCGAACCCAGCCAGCCGACATCGCTACCAAACATTTACGAAATAGCCTGCACACATTCTTACGCCTGGTCGAAGTCGTCCGAAGCCTGGATCGCCAGACGATGGATGAATTGATAGCTGCCCATGATTATGAAGAATTGGACTGGTTCATTCTGAATAACCTGATGGGCAATTAAGCATNNATAGGAGAGGATACCCTCAGCCCACCATCAGTGGGCATCCAGTTAGAGTTGACAAGTTACCATCGAGGTCCAGGTTTCTGGCAAGCCAGCAAAATTGAGATGCTGTTGCACACTGGATCACACGTGGATTTCACCAAGCATGTACAAGAAGATGGCGAAACAGCCGCCGATGTCTCCTTGGAAAGAGTCTTTGGCGATGCACTGGTGGTGGACCTGAGCTTTGCCGGAGCGAACCATGAAATCTCGGTAGCCGATCTAGAGGACCATGCCCCAGAGATCCTACCTGGTGATATCGTCCTGGTGCGTACGGATTGGACTGAAAAGCATTGGGGCAATTTCCCAACTTACTACATGGAATCGCCTTATTGTGCACCAGAGGCGGCTCAATGGCTGATCGAACGGGGGGCAAAAGCAATTGGCTTTGACTGTTTTAGTGAATATTGTGCTCGATTGCCTGATTTCACCTCTGAAGATTTTATTATTCACAAGATCATCCTCGAAAATGGCTCGATTTTGATGCAGCAGTTGACAAATTTCTCCCAATTACCAGTCGGCAGACGCTTTCCATTTTTTGCTCCGTTTATCAAGATTCGCGGCGCCGAAGGTTCGCCGGCCCGTTTTTTTGCCTTAATTGATTGAAAAGGACTCTAGATCGGGATTTCTAATGGATTAGATAAAGAGCGCGATAACGATAGACTGATGGCCTATCGCTGGTTGCCGTCAAAAAAGGAGGTATAGATGTGTCCATAACAAACTATTTCCAACCCCAATCGCTAGACGAGGCGCTAACCTTTTTGGATGAACACAAGGATGCTTTGTTAGTGATGGGTGGTGGAACGGTAACGATGCCCCTTATCAACGAAGGAGTTTCGGCGCCGGAAAAGGTGATGGGGCTAAAGAATACTGGTTTAAATTACATCCATCAGCAGAATGGCCGGGTGGTTATTGGTGCCACGACCACACTCAGCCAGGTACTGGTAGAAGCGCCACTTCCAATGCTGGGCGAGGCAGCTCGTAATACGGCCGCTTGGACCATCCGCAATATGGCGACAGTGGGTGGTAATTTCTTCGTACCACCACCTGCAGGTGACTTTGCCACGGCGCTGTTGGCCCTTGATGCTGAATTAAAGCTGGTAAGACAGGGCCAGGAGCGGTTCGTGCCCGTTTCCGAGTTCTTTACGGGATTCATGGCCAACGTGCTGCAACCGGGTGAGTTACTGGCCGAGATCCACGTGCCGGTACCCCAAGGCCAGACGGCTTTTATCAAGTTCGGGCGTAAAGTGGCTAATACGCCAGCCGTGGTGACCGTCGCTGCCCATGTTCAATTTGATGGCGCGCTTGTGCAAGCCGCTCGCATTGCCATGAACGCGGTTGGCCCGCATCCAGTTCGCGCCAGAAAAGCCGAGGAGACTTTGCTTGGTTCGCCTTTAAGTGACGAGGCTATCCATACAGCAGCCTCTACTGCCGCCGAGGAATGTGAACCGTTNNAAGGAGGGTTAAACATGGCGGCCAAAATCGTAACTTTTAACCTAAACGGCCGGGAAATCGATGTCCTGGTGAAGCCATTAACCACCATGCAGACTTTGCTGCGCGAGCAGCTTGAGTATTTTGCCACCAAGAGCGGTTGCCGCCAGGGTGGTTGTGGTAGTTGCACCATATTGGTCGATGGCGAGCCCATGGCCTCTTGCTTATTGCCTGTCGAAGATGTCGCCGGAAAAGAAGTGACAACGCTGGAGGGCATCACCCCAGATTTGGGGTTGCATCCCATTCAGGAGGCTTTTTTTGATAACTATGCCATGCAGTGTGGATATTGTACACCAGGCATCATCATGGTCTCCAAAGCGCTGCTCGATCGGAATCCTCATCCAAACCGGCAAGAGATCGTCGAGGCATTGGCCGGAAATGTCTGCCGGTGTACCGGCTATGAGCCCATTATTCAAGCGGTTCAGGATGCGGCGGCAAGAATGAACGGCCAACAAGGAGGTGCATGATGACCCAAGGTAAACTCAACGCTGTTGGTCAATCGATCAAACGCCGGGATGGGCTAGGACACGTAACCGGCAAGACTGTCTATGTGGATGATGTGAAATTTCGGGACATGCTCCATTTGAAAATGGTGCGCAGCCCTGTGCCCCACGCCCGGATCAAAGGCATCGACTTTTCGGATGCGGAAAAGGTGCCGGGCTTCGTATGCGCCTTAACTCATGAAGATGTACCAAAGAACATCTACACCATCCTTTGCCTGATTGGTGTTGGCCCTGATGAAGAGCCTGTACTAGCTGAAGATAAAGTCTTGTACAGAGGCGAGCAAATTGCAGCCATCATCGCCGAGACCGAAGAAG
>DOXE01000002.1 GCA_003519205.1 Chloroflexota bacterium | reverse complement strand
AACTCGGTGACCCAGTTACCGAAACTCGGTGACCCAGTTACCGAAATCCGCTAACCTGCTACCTGCCACCCATCGATAAGTTCAGCTTTGCTGAGCCGCTAAGGGCAGGCTCAACCACTTTCCACTTGCCCCCTGCTACGTGCCACTTGCCCCCTGCTTTCAGCCTCCACTTTCTACAATTGAGATCACATCGCCTACCCGGATCGTTCCCCCCTCTAAGATCCGGGCTAATATACCTCGCCGGCCGTCCATGTCGTTTTGTAACCCAGGCCTAACATAGTCAAGGAATTGGCATGGATGGCAATCTCCTGTCACCTCAAGCAATGCTTCGCCAAGTTGGAGCAACGAACCAGCCGGCAACCCCGACAACGTCACTCCTGAGGCCGTCACGTTTTCCCTCACCTCCCCTGGCGACAGACCAAACTCATCCAGCGTTTCTTTTTCGATAAGAAGTACCTGGCGTTTTGAACGACCAAAGCTTACATCTCCAACCAATCCCATGGAACCTTTGGCCTGGGCCGTGTCCACAGCTTTCATCGGTTGTTTATGGGCGGTTTTTAGATAGAGGTTTTGAATCCGGCCACTCATTTAGTGTTATCCTTTGCCTGATTGCGGGACTTTATATGATTTCAGGTACTTTAAAAATGTGGATCGATTGATCCGTCTTCTGACACCGTCTGTTTTGTCCCCTTTTTCTCCGATTGGAGACGACGACTAATTCTCCGGCATCAGACCAATCGACACCTTCAATATTGCAATATGCAATATAATCCTTTTTGCTTTTAGGAAACACATAGACCCTACCATCGTCAACGAAATCCCAACCACTCTCTTGAAATTGACCTACCCAGATGGCCGAAGTTAACTGAGAGACGATAGCCACTTGCCTGTCCCGAACGGCCATTGCGGTGTAATCAACAAATTGTAATTCTTTCGGCAAATTGATAGTTTCCTTGTGAGCCCAAATAGTCCCCTCATTTTGGAATACATGAATTCGACCACCACCAGGTTTTCGTCCCTTCCGACCGCTTTTGCATTTATTTCCCTCGCACAAGCCCAGGAAATATTCTTGCCCGTCATAATGGACCATTTCTAGCCCCTCGAGTCTTCTATCATTTCCTTCTAAGGGAAAATCAACCCAATCGGCATCTAGAAATTGGAGATCAGCCGTGTATTCGTTGATTTTTGGCCGGTGATTGCCCCCCTTATCCTTTTTGGGTTTTGTGAGAATCAGAAACTGGCGGATTTTCTCGACGTAAGTAATGTCTACATATCCAACAGTCTGAACCATGCGACGGAACAGAATGTTGTCCTCATGACCAATTGTTAAAGAAACATGTAACCGGGCGATATGGGGTGTATCGTCGAAGATAACGAAAAAATGTTCATCCTTCCGACAGACGCCGGTCGCTTCGAAGCTATCATCGGGACTACTGCCCGGTAACAATTCGTAAAGTTTCTGTTCCTTAACCAGCTCTAGTGAAGGCGCTTCTGATAACGATAATCCTGACATCGTCTCCTTATCCTATTTGTAGTCAACCGCCGCTATAGAAATCTTAAAAATGATGATCTTTAAATAGCCAACAGCCAAGCCTTTATCCATCCTTTTTGGGTTAGTGATGAATAAAAAGGTAAGCACCGACCCAATGAAGAGTATATGTGAACTCTAATAACAACTCAAATGTGTTTCTGGCTTATTATGCTACAAGTAAGGTTCCCAAATGAGGGCTTTGCCGTGAAGAAGTAGGAGGAGTAGAGAGTGGATTGATTACGATATCTCGTCTGAAGAGAAGATAATAAGCACGAGTTAACCTATCTGTGTTCCGTCTTACAATCTTCAGCAGCAATATTCGAAAGTATTTTTGCCCACCTTGATCCGCTGTAAGTGTGTTTCTCCGCTTCGTGTTCGGCGAACTTCGATCTTATTTAAGACGTTATAGCCCCGCTTGAGCAGAAAGCAGATCATCCTATCATTGTTTGGATGGACCTGGTTGTAAACTGTCTCCAACTCTAAATCTTCCACCAGGGTTTCTGCTTTTTCATACAAGGCCGTCCCGATCCCTTGCCGCCGGTATTCAGGCAGCACAAATAATGATTCAGCACACACCTTTTCTTCAATAATGCGGCAGACAAGGTAACCAATAAGGGTCTTCTCCTCATCTTCGGCGATAAATACTTTGTAGCTGGGATCATCATATCTAGCCAGCTCAAACTCGGCCGCAACGACGTCTTGTGGCTCTGCTCTCCCGTACAATCGTGACATGGTTACCCGAAACTGGGCGATAAGCTGGACCATGTCCTCGTGATCTTCAGGCTGAATGGTTCGAATCATTCTGCTTCCTCTCCTCAAATTTTTCGTCTCAATTATTTATATACCCACTTCTTCCTCTCCGATTCGTACGTCCGTACTTGGTTGTCAAACACGTTTCACTTTGGAACGATCCTAAACAGTTCTTAGATACTGGTGAACAAAACTTACGGCGATCGCTCCCTCGCCAACGGCTGAGGCTACGCGCCTGACTGCGCCCTGACGGACATCGCCGGCGGCAAATATGCCCGGTACACTCGTCTCTAACAAGTACGGGTCTCGTTTTAACGTCCAACCCTTTGGCCTTCGGCCGCCCTGAATCAAATCAGCTCCAGTGAGGATAAAGCCTGCTCGATTACGCTCGACTATGCCTTCTAAAAGGTCAGCATGTGGAACTGCCCCAATAAAAACAAACAATGCTGAACAATCAACTTTTTGTGATTCATTCGTTTCTGTATTTTTGATGACGATCGCATCCAACCGGTCTGCCCCGAAAACCTCACAGACGATCGTCCGGGTCAACACGTCGATGTTTTCCGTTGACTCGATCTGATCCACCAGGTATTGGGACATTCCTTTGGACAAAGCACTACCGCGTACCAGCATCGTTACCCTGGAAGCATATCTCGAGAAAAACATGGCTCCCTGTCCAGCTGAATTTGCACCACCGACGACGTACATGGGCTGGTTACGATAGTAAGCCGCTTCGGTCAATGCTGCACCGTAGTAAACGCCGGCTCCAGTTATCTTCTCGATGCCCGGTACATCTAATTTTTTGGTACTTACCCCGGTGGCTACAATCAGCGCCCGACAACCAAGTTCTGTACCATCAGATAAAATGACGTATCGATACGGGTCATCTACTCGNNAAGTAATTCTCGATGCGGGAACTAGTTCCAGCCTGCCCCCCAGTCGCCTCTTTATCTATCATCAAGGTTTTCAACCCTTCAGAGGCTCCATAAACGGCCGCGCCCAGGCCAGCCGGCCCTGCTCCGACGATGATCAGATCGTAAAAATCCTCCATTGCCTGGGTTTGCAGGCCACATTTTTCAGCCAGCACTCGGAAATCTGGGTTGACCAAAATGTCGCCATCCGGGAAAAATACAACAGGAAGCTCGTGGCGTCCTTCTGTAGTAGCCTCAACCAATGCCAGTGCTTCAGGATCGACCTCGATATCTAACCATTGATACGGCATCCGATTTCGGGCCAGAAAATCCTTGATATCATGGGATGTGGCCGACCATAGAGTGCCAGCGACCCTGATCCCGTCGTACGGCACAGGGACGGTCGCATGCCAATCGGCCAACAAGTCATCTAAGATAGGATACAGGTTCTGTTCTGGTGGATCCCAGGGCTTCATCAAATAATGATCTAAGCCGACTTCGTTGATGCTGGCGATGGCTGCCTCCGTATCGGCATAGGCTGTCAACAAAACCTTACGCGCATCGGGGTAAAATTCGATCGCTTTTGTTAAAAAATCGGTACCGCTCATTTTTGGCATTCGCTGGTCGACTAGAAATAGGGCTAGAGGATCATTTCGTTGTTTGAATCTTTGCAAGGCCTCTAACCCATCAGGACCAGAATTCGATTTGACAATACGATAATCTCCCCGGTAATGGTTGCGTAAATCTCGCTGGATGGCATTCAGCACTTGTGGTTCATCGTCGATGGTCATGATGATTGGTTTAGCCATCAAAAGCTCCTTCTCTTCTACAATCTGTCCTGGCCATCAGCCGACCATTTTTTGTGGATTTAATAACAAGTGTTTGACGATGAAAATGGTTTACACTGATTCATTTTCCATCAATTGTTGTACTTCTGGCAAGTCTAAGAATCATTGGCGAAGCAGTTGGTCGTCGATGTGGCTGCCAATAAAACATATCAAGATGCCTCTGGCCTTCGGTTTGCAATCATAATTGATGAGCTATGCGCAAATTATCTCGATAGGATAAATATTCCCTTGGTGGTATAAAGTGCAGCCTAAATAAAAACATTTACTCTGGGAAGATCAGGGCATTATCCACATAACACCAGATCCAATCTTCTCCAGGTTCAAAAGAAGTTATTAATGGATGCTCTGTGCCCTGAAAGTGTTTTGTGGCGTGACGATTTGGCGAGTTATCACAACAACCGACATACCCACAAGTCAGGCACATTCGTAGGTGAACCCACGGATCACCTGTTTTTAGACAATCTTCGCAACCGTCAGCACTAGGTGATACATCCTGAATCTGATCTTTGTGCCGGCAGCCCTGATCGGGTAAGGTATTATTAACCCTGACATTGCGTATCCTGTCGAGAAGACTTGGCATGAAATTTTTCCTCCAATTAAGTGATGGGTGAATGGACGGAGCCAATTATACTTCAAAATCTTTTTAGCCTGTGATTCCCCCTAGAATAAATATGTGTATTTCATTTCAATGCAGGTTAAAATAATCGCCAATCACTGGAGGTAATAGTGGACAGACCCAAATAACCTGTCCATCTGACGGAGCAGAACCATGAACCACAGCTCATTACGACGAATATCGCCTGTTTGGAACCGGTCGGCCGAAGTCTTTGTAGATCGAGCCGAAGGTGTTTACTTGTATACCACCGATGGCCGGAGGTATCTTGACTTCACAACTGGTATTGGCGTAACCAATACTGGACATTGTCACCCCAGGGTCGTTGCGGCCATTCAAGAACAAGCTGCTCGGCTCATTCATGGCCAAGCCAATATCGTCATTCATGAACCCATGATCCGGCTAACGGAAGAGTTGAGTCAAATCTTACCCCCAACACTCGACACCTACTTCTTCAGTAACTCAGGCGCAGAGGCTGTGGAGGGTGCAGTCAAGCTTGCTCGAGCATCAACAGGCAAGACTAACATCATCGTCTTCCAGGGCTCTTTTCATGGTCGCACCCATGCCACGATGGCCATGACAACTTCCAAAACCATTTACCGGGCTGGGTTCCAGCCTTTGGTTCCTGGTATATTCGTCGCCCCCTATCCTTATGCCTATTACTATGGGTGGGACGAGGAATCGACTGTGGATTTTTCTATCCGCGAGTTGAAACGACTATTGAAAAGCCAGACCGCGCCAGAAGAGACGGCCGCTATCGTGGTCGAGCCAGTCTTGGGCGAGGGTGGTTACGTGGTGCCCCCTAAGACTTTTTTGCCGGGATTGCGCCAAATTTGTGATCAACATGGCATTCTTTTGATCGTCGACGAGGTGCAGTCGGGTTTCGGCCGGACAGGCCGTTGGTTTGCCATGGACCACAGTGGGGTTATCCCCGACATCGTGATCATGGCCAAAGGCATGGCCTCAGGCATGCCTCTCTCGGGCCTGGCTGCCTCTCGCGAACTAATGGAAAAATGGACTCCCGGTTCTCATGGTGGCACATATGGCGGAAATGCTGTTGCTTGTGCGGCCGCCATCGCCACCATTCAGGTTATGAGGGAAGAAGGACTCATCCAAAATGCGGCCGAAATGGGCCAAGTCTTGAAGGCCGGTTTGGGTCAATTGCAGGAAGAGTTCCCCGAGATTGGCGATGTACGTGGTCTAGGTCTGATGGTTGCCACTGAATTTAGCCGGCCAGACGACCAAACTTGGCCCGAGCGGGCAAGTGGTGTTGCCCAAGCAACCTATCGAGCCGGGCTCATGCTACTAACCTGTGGCACCGATGGCAATGTCATCCGTTGGATCCCGCCACTTATCGTCGACCAAGCCCAAATACAGGAAGCGTTAGATATTTTCGCCGAGGCGCTGACCGTTGCCCGGTCAACCGTCTAATAAAACAGGTTGCCTCGAGGCGGGTACCTATTAGCTGGACGACATTCCCCGAAGACTACCTCACACGGCGTGGCCTACTTGTTGAAGAGTTGTGAACTTTTACGACGGTATCACGCAAATGATCGGCCATTCACCGCTATTGCGGTTTTGTCGAATCGCCCCTGATTGGCAAATCTTTGCCAAGTGCGAGTTTCTTAACCCTGTTAGCTTAAAGGACCGGCCGGTTCTGCAAATCATTGAAGATGCCGAAGCCGATGGCCGGCTCTAACCTGGACATACCCTGATCAAAGCGGCGAGTGATAATACGGATGCTGCCGCCCAGGTTGCTCTCAAGTTAACCCGCCGGCCGGGTAATCGACCCAAAATCCTGGTCTGCGTTTCTGCCGATACGGGTCAGCTCTATTTATGCGTCGAAGGATTATATTCACTTTTAGCCTTAGCTATTAAAATCTTGTTACGATAAGATAGAAGCCTGATATCCATAGACCTAATCGGCTCTATAAAGACAAAAACCTCGGTCATCCGGAAAGGAGGATTCATGAGAAGGTCAAGAATGAGTGTCGCCGATCTAGAACAAGATACCCTGGCCCAATTGCAGGCTTTCGAAGAG
>DOXE01000123.1 GCA_003519205.1 Chloroflexota bacterium | reverse complement strand
ATTTATTTGAGATATCTCCATTGTTGGAAGCCTGTTTCGTTACTGCCCAACCTCTCCTAAAGCCAGGAGTTGAATTAAAAATGGAGGTGGATCAAGAGCTTCCCCAGATTTACTCCGACCAGGACAAGATAAAACAGATCTTGCTGAATCTGTTAAGCAATGCGGCCAAATTCACTAGTAAAGGTCAAATCGTGGTCTCCGCCAAATATGACGGGTCCAAAAGAGGACCTTCTTCAAAAAAGAACCAGGGATATGTGGATGGTGGTTCGCTTGTATTCTCTGTTGCCGATACGGGTATAGGAATTCCGGCTGATAAGATAGAAACGATATTCAACGAATTCCAACAAGTCGACAACAGTTCCACCAGAGAATTCAGCGGTACTGGTTTAGGTTTGTCAATTAGTCGCAAGTTAGCCAGGTTGCTTGGAGGTGATCTTGAGGTGACGAGCGATGAATTCGTAGGTTCCATCTTCACGCTGACCGTCCCAATCTATTATGGCGAAACGACAAAACCCGAATTGCTGCATACCACACCTGTTGAACCCACGATTCCCAGCGAAGAGGTAAGTGGAAGGCCGGTCGTACTGGCTATCGACGACGATCCAGATGTTATCTATCTTTTACAAGAAAACTTGGCTGAAGCAGGTTATCAAGTGGTCGGTGCGCTTGCTGCAAACGAAGGCTTGCAGATGGCCAAAGAACTCCAGCCGTTCGCCATCACCCTCGACGTCAAGATGCCCGTCAAGGATGGGTGGCAAGTATTACACGAGTTGAAAGCCGATCCACACACTAACCATATCCCGGTCATCTTGCTGACCGTAGTGGACAAGAAGGCAATGGGTTATCGACTTGGGGCCGACGAATATTTGGTCAAACCCTTAGACGAGAATGCTGTATTAGCAGCCCTCGATCGAGTAGCCCGATCCCAGTCGAACATATCGCCGAAAAGGATATTAGTCGTGGATGATGATCCGGATGTATTCGAAATGGTAAGCCAACTGTTGTCAGAAAGAAACTATGAATTGATCCCGGCTGTCGATGGACTATCTGCCTTGCAGGCAATCGAAAAAAGACTTCCTGAAGTCATTTTACTCGATCTCTTGATACCCGAACTGGACGGTTTTGGACTTATAGACCGGCTTCGACAAACTCCAAAATGCAAATCCTTACCTATTATCGTGTTAACGGCAAAAACCCTGACGGAAGAGGAAAATGAGATTCTACAAGAACGCGTTGTTAAAGTCATTCAAAAACAAGGGTTAGATGGGATTTCCCTGCTCCGTGAGTTGGAAATAGCATTGGCCGGGAACACGAATTGAATGCCAGAAGATCAAGATAATGAAAAAAATTCTCGTTGTGGAAGATGTTGAACTTAATTTAGATTTATTGGTGCAGCTTCTAGAAGATGATTATGAATTGATAACAGCCGATAATGGGAAAGCAGGTGTATCACTAGCCCGCCAGCATAAGCCCGACTTGATCCTGATGGATATGTCATTGCCTGTCCTAGATGGTTGGGAGGCGACTCGACAGATCAAAGCCGACGATGATCTGAGGCATATTCCGATCATAGGTCTTTCAGCCCACGCCATGAGCGGCGACGAAGAAAAAGCCTTGTCAGCTGGTTGTGATGACTATTTGACCAAACCCTTAGATGATGAGTTATTATTTCAAAAGCTCGATCGTTTTCTGGCTGAAAATTAATGCATGTGATAGGGGGTTAAACAAGCCATGATAACGTTGTTAAAGCTTTTTCGAATCATCCCGGTGTTTGTTCTTTCGGCTTTCATTATCGCTTGCGGTGCTGGCAACGCTATCGAATATGATATCGTTGTGCCGGCCTCCATTAATCCTGGTGACGAGATTCCAACTCCTTCCGGGGAAGTAATCCTGATCGTTTCAGGAGATATAGCAGCGACAAATGCAAGTGGCACCATTGAATTTGATATGAATACGCTCGAGAAACTTGGATTGGTCAGCTACGAAGTGAGCGATCCTTGGCTCCAGGAAAAAGTAACCTATACAGGTGTTTTGTTATCTGATCTACTGGAAGTGGCCAACGCTTCTGCTACCTTGACGGATGTATTTGCAACTGCCCTTGATGATTATGCGATATCTATTCCGGCTAGTGAAATTGAAGCCTGGCCTATTTTAATTGCCACGCAATCTAACGGGGCCTATATGTCCATCGAAAACAACGGACCGACACGAATTATTTTTCCATACGATCGCCACGACGACATCACGGATGCCAGAAATATGTCGGTTTGGAATTTGGAAAGCCTGGATGTTAGATGAGTGATTCCTTCGGCAAGGTGGGTATTCGTCGCCTGACGCCGATCCAAACAGGGCTTATCATCGTTACCGGGATGCTTGTTATCCTGGTTGGCGTGGTGATTGCTGTCGCCAGCTTGAATATATCCACTGCGAATACAGCCTTTAACCAAGGATATATCCTGAGCGACCAGGTTAAGATCCAGCGCGCCATTTTACTTCTTCAACTTCAGACGAACAGATTACCAGATGATCTGGAAGGAATTGGCTTTGGAGCTATCGATCGTGAGCGAGCGTTATTGGAAAGCCAACTTCGTCTGGCAATTGCAGAAGCCGGTGGTGACTCTTTTGTGGCACAAGCCTTGGCCAACATTCAGCGGAGTTTGTTCGAATATGATTCAGCGATCTTAGATCTCAAGGCTGATCCAACTCCCGAAAACATCGCTGCTACTGTCCCAATATTAGATGCACTACTAACCGAGGTCGAGAATCAGTCAAAATCTCTATACAATCAGGAGGAAATTCGATTTTTCGCCAACATCGGCGACGCGCTGGATACACAAAATACATTTCAAACGATTTTGTTGATCATGAGCCTTTTTCTGGCAGCATTTAGTGTTGCTCTCGTAATCTCATTTAGAAACAGCGTCAATGTCGAATTTGCCCGTGCATACCGCTTATTATTAGATGAATACCAAGAGCGCCAACGGGTTGAGGAGCGCTTGCGTCGCCAAAATGCTTATCTGGAAGCTCTACACCAGACAACCTTAGGCCTGCTTTCCCGATATGAACTGGACGATCTGTTAAATGCCCTTGTCAAAAGGGCTGGTCAATTAACTGGTGCTCCGTACGGCTTCCTCTATCTGGGTGAAGCAGATTCAAAAGAAATTAGACTGAGGGTTCGGGTTGGGCTTTCAACCGAACAAGCCATTGAATCGCTCCGCGTGGGAGAAGGGCTTGCCGGAAAAGTCTGGCAAACCGGCGAGCCGATGGTAATCACCGATTACGATCTTTGGTCAGGGCGTTCTCCAAAGGTAGCCCAACACTTGACTAAAGCCATTGTAGCCGTTCCATTAAATCGCAACGTAATCCCAAATTCGACTGAAATTCAAATCGTGGGCGTCCTTGGGCTGGCTCATTCCAGAGACTCTGATCGAACTTTTGGCGAAGAGGAAATTGAGCTCCTAACCCGTTTTGCCCAACTCGCCTCGGTGGCAATAGACAATGCGCAACTATTTGATGAGGCGATAAGGGCTCGAGCCTCAGCCGAACGAGCAAACCAGGCCAAGAGCACTTTTCTGGCAAACATGAGCCATGAATTACGTACACCACTCAATGCTATCATCGGCTTTACCCGAATTGTTAAAAGAAAGGGGGCTGATTCGCTTCCAGAAAAGCAATTAAATAATCTCGATAAGGTATTGGTTAGTGCTGATCACTTACTGGCATTAATTAACACTATATTGGATATCGCCAAGATTGAGGCCGGTCGGATGGATGTTCATGCCAACTCATTTGAATTGGCCGAATTAATTGATATTTGCGTCATCACAACCCAGCCTTTACTGATAAGTGATGTGCAAATTGTGGTTAATGTTAATGATGAGTTGCCACCCCTTTATTCAGACCAGGACAAAGTAAAACAAATCTTGCTCAATCTACTCAGCAACGCNNGAATTGCCTCACATATTTGAAAAGTTTACGCAGGTCAATAATGGTAATCGTCGACAGTACGGCGGCACGGGGCTAGGGCTATCTATCAGTCGTCATTTAGCGCGTTTATTAGGGGGCGACCTAACCGCCGATAGTGAGATTAACCAAGGTTCGACCTTCAAGCTGACTTTGCCAATTCAGTACCGGCAAGATCCCTGGGATAATGTTTCGGCAGTCGTCGTTGAGCGAGGTGCTGATTGACTACTATAGCAACAAAAGGGGCCAAGATTCTGATTGTTGACGACCAGCCTTTCAACGTCGATTACCTGGAGCAGGAGCTCGAAGATCTGGGTTTTGTAACGGTGAGCGCGTCCAATGGACAGGAAGCTCTTGACCAAGTAGCAAAACAATCACCAGACATGATCTTGCTAGATATCATGATGCCCATTATGGACGGATTTGAGGTTTTAGCGCACTTGAAGGCGGACCAGCACTGGCGAGATATTCCAGTGGTTGTCATTTCTGCAATGAACGACATTGATAGTGTTGTCAAAGGAATCGAATTGGGGGCAGAAGATTATCTTCCGAAGCCGATTGATCCTGTTCTTTTACAGGCACGGCTAAATGCTGGTCTGGAAAGGAAAAGGCTGCGCGATCAGGAAGTTGAGTACCTTTTGCAGGTCGAACATTTGACTGATGCAGCTCGAGCCTTGGAACAGGATGAATATAATTTAGAAAGTCTGAAGCCTGTCACGATGCGGAGTGATGCGCTGGGCAACTTAGCCCGTGTTTTTGACCGAATGGCGCATGAGGTTCACTTTCGTGAACAGAGGCTTAGGTTACAGCTTGAACAACTCCGCCTTGATATACAGGAGCAAGAACAGGCAGCCATGGAGACGGTAGCCGATTATGTACCCATGGATCGTCGACATGCGCTGGTGGAGGACCGGACATTGCCGGACAGGTGCCAAGGAGCTGCCCTTTTTGCCGATATTTCTGGTTTCACTGCTCTCACCGCAGCATTGGCCAATGAACTCGGCCGCGAACGCGGGGCAGAGGAATTGGTCCGGCACCTGAACCGGGTTTATGGCGCCTTGATCGACCAGGTACATCGATATGGTGGCAGTGTCGTTAGCTTCGGTGGGGATGCCATCACATGCTGGTTCGATGTGACTGGAAACCCGAATCAGCCCGGACTATCGGCCACTGCTTGCGCGTTGGCCATGCAAGAAGCAATTAGCGATTACTATAACATCACGACGGCCGCTGGAACAAGGATTTCTTTCGCTATGAAGGTAACGGTAGTTTCCGGTTCAGCTCGTCGTTTCCTCGTCGGCGAACCAAAAATCCACAATTTAGAGGTTCTGGCTGGTGAACTGCTGGAAATATTAGCCTTAGGGGATCTTCTGGCAACCAAAGGCGATGTTCTTGTCCATGACTCTATTTCGAGTCAATTCGACCATCACCTGATGGTATCAGGCATACGACAGGATGATCCATCAGGCCATCAGTTTGCTACCGTTTCCGAAATAACCGAAAAAGTTCCCATCTCTCCCTGGCCGGAACTCCCATCGGGGACGCTTACGTCAGAACAGGTGAAATCTTGGCTACAGCCAATGATTTATGACACTATCAAAGGAGGTAAGAGCCAATTCGTTTCAGAATTGCGGCCGGCGACCGTACTTTTCCTGAGTTTTCAGGGAATTGATTACGACCGAGATGATGATGCGGGAACGAAGCTGGATGGTTTCGTGCGCTGGGCACAAACGATATTGAAACGTCATGATGGGCATCTCATTCAATTAACGATCGGCGATAAGGGCAGTTATTTCTATGCCTCCTTTGGTGCTCCAACAACTAATTCCGATCACCAATACCAGGCTGTGAAAGCTGCCTTGGATTTGAAGACAGCTCCGGCAGAATTTAAACACGTAAAACGTGTCCAAATCGGCATAGCGTCAGGTCAAATGCGAGTGGGGACATATGGGAGCCCTTCACGCCGAACGTATGGGGTCATGGGTGAAAAAGCAAATTTGGCGGCCCGCTTGATGGAAGTTGCAAGCGAGGGTATTTACTGTGATGAAGCTATATATTTGGGGGCCCGGGATCGGATCAACTTTGATACTGGACCATCCTTTCATTTGAAGGGAATTGAAGAACCAGTATCAGTTTATTCGCCGATCAACTCTACACCTGGAATCAGCCGAGGAGATGACCGCATTGTCGAAAAGACAACGGAACGTGCGCTTCAAGAAGTGATCAAATATCGAATTGACCGGCTCCCACCAGCTCCAATGTTAGCCCTTAAGGTAGCTAGCGTTATTGGATCAATATTTACAATTGATTTATTGGATGCAATTTACCCCGATGATCGCGATCGAAAGAACCTCAGCCTACACATGGGCTTACTCATGGAACGAGGGTTCATATCGCCATTAGCGCCTCAAAGTAGTCCGGGATTTGCCTTCGCCGACACAACGACCCGTGAAACTGCCTATGATTTGATGCTCTATGCCCAGAGACGTCAATTGCACCGGGCAATTGCCGAATGGTATGAACGCACTTTTGCCAGCAATCTTGCCCCATATTACGCCCTATTGGCTTATCATTGGGCTCGGGCGGAAGATGCTGCTAGAACTATCGATTACCTTGAAAAAGCGGGGGAAGAAGCTCGAAAGGGGGGCGACTTTCAGGGTGCACAGATTTTCGTCGAAGAGGCACTGGCCCTGGAAACGAAAGCCTCTGTATTGAGCAAAGGTTATCGAGCGACCGGGGAGAACCAGGAACCGTCAGCAAAATAGCGAAATGTCACCCACTTTGAGAGAATCTTCGCCATCACATTCGACGGCCGTGCACGAGATGATGTTAGAGTTCATGCTGGCTCGCTGCCCACCTTCGACTGTAATTCGGCAACTGGCGTCCTATGCTGGCGACAGGTGACGCTGGCCCAATTGGATATCGTCTCCCTATGATTCGGCGTTAGCAAGACGGATCAGACGATGGATCATCTCCTGGGCCAGGTGCATTTCAGTAGCCTTTGACTCGGACATCATCTCCTGAAAATCCTGGCGATCTAGTGCCAGCACTTCTACCTCACTATTAGGTGATGCTATTACGGTTGCTGAGCGGGGCCGATTTTGCAATAACCCAGTCTCGCCAAAATACTCGCCAGCTTTGCGACTGTCCACTGTTTCGGTTTCGCCTTTGAGATCTTTATAAAGGACTTCAGCCTGGCCCCGGATCACAATGTAAAAACGATCGGGTAAATCACCCTGTTGAATAATTACCTCTCCGGGCGCGAATGTCTCTCGGACAAATCTAGGTGAAACCTGTGCTATCTGTTCGGTCGTCAATTGAGGCAATGCTTGCGCCAATCGTTGATCATCATATTGTTGTTTGCTGGTCTTGTTTTTGTCTCCCATTATCTGCATTCCTCACCTGATTTCTATTTGTTCTGAGCAAATGAGCGCACTCTTCCCAGACGTGGGTTCGAATTATTTGTATATCATCATACTCCGTTCTTGCTTTCGGGCAAGGATTTTGACTTANNAGATCCCAGAAGATCTATGTCCGTCGCTATCTCATTCGTTTAGATTCTTTTCACATCTTGCGCCGCGGGTCCTTTCCTGCCTTGGCCAATGACGAAGCTCACCCGCTCGCCATCTTCCAATGCTCTCGCCGTCGGGTCAGCCATATCATTCACATGAACGAAAATATCTTCCCCGCTATCGCGTTGAATGAATCCATAGCCTTTGCGAGCATTGAACCATTTAACCGTTCCAGTTTCTTCTTGTCCTGTCATTGTAAAAGTCTCCTAAAGTTTATTTGCACGGATGATAAACCTTAAAAAAATGAGACCGACCAGAAACGAAAATCTGGGCGGTCGATAGTTACACAATCATCCTATGCAGAAATTTCGACAGTAGAAGAGTATCGTAAATCGTGCCGATCGTCAACCAGTTGTTTTATGCCATCAAAACTTCAGAAAATCTGTCACCATCTAACTTTCCAGTAAAAATGTCACCCTATGAAAGAAGAGGTGACATTGAACCTAAAGGAACAGAAACGATTGTTGGTTCTGAATGAG
>DOXE01000199.1 GCA_003519205.1 Chloroflexota bacterium | reverse complement strand
GAGGACGATGGCTGTAATGCCGAAGGTGGGCAGACATCGGCCACCAAGATCGTCTCCAACCCGCAAGTTGTGGCCATGATTGGTACAAGCTGCTCTGGTGCCGGTGTCCCAGCATCTGAGATCATCTCTGATGCCGGTTATGTCATGGTGTCCCCGTCCAACACCTCTCCCGCATTGACCGATCCGGCCCAATCATTCCATGAGGGTTACCTGCGTACGTCTCACAACGATCTCATCCAGGGTCCAGCAATGGCCGAATTTGCCGTGAACGAGCTCGGCCTTACCAAGGCCGCCGCCATTCACGATGGCGACCCTTACACAGAGGGCCTGGCCACCTCTTTTGCGAACGCATTCGAGGAGTTAGGCGGCGAAATCGTGGCCTTTGAGGCTGAGGCAGCCGACGCCACCAATGTCGAACCCTTGCTTACCACCGTCGCCGCGGCCGGGCCTGAGCTGATCTACTACCCGGTGTTCATCCCATTGGGTTCGTTGATCACCAATACGGCCAGGGATATCGCCGGATTGGAGGGCGTATTTCTTTCCGCTGCGGATGGTGTCCAGTCCCCTAGCTTCCTGGAAAACACCGTCGGTACTTCTGAAGGTATGTACGCCTCTGGTCCGGACCTGAGCTTCGAAAACACCTTCTACCAGGATGAGTTCTTACCGGCTTATCAGGAAAAATATGGCACCGAACCAACGGCCCCATTCCATGCCCATGCTTATGACGCGACCAATCTGGTTTTGGATGCCGTCGAGGAAGTGGCCCAGCAAGGCAGTGACGGCACCTTGCTCATCGGCCGGCAGGCTTTGCGCGACGCGCTTTATGCTACCTCTGGTTATGAGGGCATCACCGGTACACTGACTTGCGATGAGTTAGGCGAATGCGCCGATGCCAGGATCTCGGTTAGCGAGGTTGAGGGCGGAGAATTCGTTCGCATTTGGCCCTAGTAATGGAGTCATCGTCGGTGGGTTTACTGATGCTGCATCGACTGAAATGATAATAATGAATAGACTCCAGGGAGACACCACCTGGAGTCTATTCATAGACTGTGGTCGAGGATACGCGCAGGTCAACTTCTCCGAGCGTATATTGGTGGTTGTTGGTGGCAACTTAAAATATGTTGCTTGTCTGAATTGTTGGCTGATTTTGTGCCACCACCCAGTAAAAAACATCTTGCCTTGTAATTGGAGCGAAGAATATGTTTAAGCGCCGAATGGACTTCGATTGGGTGGGGATCGCTCTGTGGGTCTTCAGGGCCGTCATTATCGTTGCCATTATCGTGGGCTTGGTACGGAAGTTATTTTTTGATGTAGGCACCCCATATGTGACTTCTGACTGGGCTACTTTTATCGTCTCAGGTTTATCACAGGGTAGTTTGTATGCCTTGATCGCCCTTGGCTACACCATGGTCTATGGCATTTTATTCATGATCAATTTCGCCCACGGCGAGTTTTTCATGTCTGGGGCTATGACTGCCACCATCTTTATTGCCACGCCAATGGCCACCTCCGGTTTTCTGGATCAACAACCTATCTTAGGCTTATTCATTACTATCATTGGAGCCATGCTCGTGGCCATCGGCATCGCTTTACTCACAGAACGTATCGCTTACCGGCCTTTGCGTAAAGCTCCCCGGCTTGTGCCCCTAATCACGGCCATTGGCGCCTCGTTTTTTTGGCAATATTTCTTCCGTGGCCTCTATGGTGGGGAAATCGTCCCTTTTCCCGTACCAGAAATCCTGCAAGGGCGGGTGACGATATTCGGTTTAGAGTTTCTAAGAGCCCGGTTGGGCGTCATGGTCGTTTCGCTTCTCATGCTGATTGCCCTCTATACTCTGGTGCAGCGCACAAAGACGGGAAAAGCCATCCGGGCCGTGGCCGAAGACAAGGATGTGGCCGCCCTGATGGGCATTGACGTTGACCGGACCGTTGCCATCACCTTTGCGGTGGGAGCCGCCATGGCCGCCGTGGCGGCCATCTTCTGGGGCCTGGTATTCCGGCAGGTGCACTTCTTCATGGGATTTGTGCCTGGTATCAAGGCCTTCACTGCCGCTGTCCTTGGCGGTATTGGCAGTATTCCCGGAGCGGCGCTGGGCGGTCTGTTCCTGGGGGTGATNNCTCAAAGATGCCACGGCCTTCATTCTTCTGGTTCTTGTTCTGATCTTCCGGCCCCAGGGTATTCTTGGCGAAAAGTTGGCTGAAGAGAAAGCCTAAGAGGAAAGAATATGTCCCAACTCAGTCTCCGTAGAACAATTCAAATGGGTTTGATCGCCGGTGTGGTTGCATTGAGTGTTAGCGCCATTGGCATGGTAGTGACCTTTGACGAGCGGGATATCATCACCGGCGCCCTCTCCCTTGGCCAATTATTACTTTTCGGTATCCCGGTAATTGTCGGTTATTTGATTGTGAGGGGAAATGGTGAGGTCAAGTCCGGGACAGCCCTGTTGCACGGTCTCATCGCCGGTTTTTTCATCTCTTTACCTCTAATTGGATTGATATTTTTGACCCTCATCTGGCCTGGCATCCGCACGTCCTTACCGAACGTCTCCCCTGACTTGATTGAAATTCTGACTTTCGGCCAGGGTCCGGTTCTTGGAAGTATCATTCTTGCATCGGTCATGATGATTCTAGGTGTAGTTGGTGTTGCTTTTCATCTGTTGCCTGAACGCATTCAAAAGCCGTTATTTTCGGGTATTGCCTGGACTTTGGGAATTGGCTTGTTTTCCGAGGTATTGATCAACATCTCCAGGCCGGTTCCCCGCCAGATTGTTCGCATCATCTTTGGACCCACGGGAATCACGCCTTTGTTGGCGGTCATCATCTTTATCGTCGCTACGGTGTTTAGCGCCTGGTGGGAAGCGGGAGGTCGAGGGCGTTACCGGGATCGAAGGGCGGCATTGACCAAGGAGCAAGAGACCCGATTTGGTCGGGTCGGTCGCATAGCCCTCGTCGTCCTGATTTTGGCCTTACCATGGATTCTGGGTATTTATCTCACGGAGGTGTTGGATATCGTCGGCATCTTTATCTTGATGGGGCTGGGGCTCAACATCGTCGTCGGATTTGCCGGGCTCTTGGATCTGGGCTACGTGGCCTTCTT
>DOXE01000355.1 GCA_003519205.1 Chloroflexota bacterium | reverse complement strand
ATCGGCCGGCAGTTGCCGGCCGTCAACCAGGGTAACCCCATTAACCTGCCGGCCATCGACGTCGATTCGGGCCACCGGAGCATTGTACAAGAAATGAACCCCCCACCTTCCGGCAATGTCCACCAATGCCTCGATGACCCGACTCATGCCACCCATTGGGAACCAGACGCCATTGGCCAACTCACTATATTGCAATAATGAGAATAAGGCCGGCGCCTCAAAGGGACTAAGCCCCAGGTACATGTCCTGAAAAGTAAAGGCCGCCTTCAGTCGATGATCATGGAAGTATTGGCCGATGTTGTTATAGTGCCTGATCAATGCCTTGAGCCTGAAGAGCAGCATCAGGTTTCTGGGGCTGCAAAACTCATACAGGTTACGGAAGTTTCGCTCCACCAGATGAGCCATGGAGAGCTGGTAATGTCGTCGCCCCTCGTCGAGGTAGCGTAGAAAACCGCCAAAGCTGCCCGGTTCNNATAGCTTGCAGATCAGAAGTCAGGATCAGGTTGCCGCCATCTCTGAAGTGCAGGTGATAGGTAGGGTCGACCCGGCGCAAATCCAGCTGATCTTCCATCCGTTCACCCAGGTCGGCGAAGGTGCGTTCGTAGATTTCGGGCATCAAAAAGAGCGTGGGGCCGGTCACGAAGTGGTGCCCATCTTTTACCAGGCTCCCACATCGGCCGCCCGGCCCCTCATTTTTTTCGATAACGGTGACTCGATAACCATGACGCGCCAGCCTTGCGGCCGTGGCGATACCGCCGATGCCAGCGCCAATCACCAGAATGGTTGATTTTTCCATCACGCACTTTCTTTGTCGCTTTGATGAATCTATCAGAAGCGTAACGCTGGGAAGTGGAAGGGTGGTCCAGTATGTTAAGTGCGTTACGCTTCGATAGAGCCATCCGGCATAAGGCTAGCCCTAACTTTCCAATACGTCCTTCAGGTTTTCGAAGCTGGCTTCCCACTGCCTTTGAGCCATGCGCTCGACCAGGGGATCGGCCAGGCTGAAGACGCGGCCGACATCTGCTTCACCATGGACGCTAACTTTTGTCTGGCTCTCACCTACAGCCTCAAAGGTGTAACCCGCCTCAACTGTTACAGCCCCTTCGATAGTCTTGACCTTGATCTTCGTGGGTGGCTCGTACTCGATGACTTCCCAAACAACCTCCATCGGCACGCCCAAAAACCGGATCGTCGACATTGAGGTGGAGCCCACGCCCGACGGCTCATCTGGGGTATGATCCCTTGATTCAACCCCAATATACCATTGAGCATCATTCTCAGGCGTCGTAACAAAATCAAACACTTTCTTTATTGGTTGGTTAACCAACACGCTGGTTTCAACTTCTACCATATTCATTTCTCCTTTCGTGTATTTAGGCGAAACCGGCAAAGTTCTTGAAATTGTAGATAGCGTCCTAACCCGGTTTCGCTCGAGCAAACTCCAACTGTCAGAGTTTTAATTCATGCAAAACTTTTTGGAGTTTGCCTATCATGGACCACCCTTCCGATAAAATCTCTTCTCCAGCAAATTTTCGCCCCATAGATCCTACGGGCTCAATGTGCGCTGCAAGATTAATTGGATGAGCCACAGTCCTAATGGTAAGGCCAGGGCGGTAATCAGTAACTGCAACACTTCAGGTTCCCAGGGCCACGTGGCCGTTTTTCTTAATGCATTCAACTCAATCTCCAGGCTGGCCATGGCCATGTTCAGGTCAGTCATTCCTTCCAGCTCTCTGTCATCCATTTTTTTATGCAACTCACCAATGGCAGCTTTAAATCGTTGGGAGGCTTCGTCTAACAGACGCTCCTTTTCGGCGACCTGGAGGCGGTGAATGCCCATCTGGGGCCAGACGAAGGTGACGACTGCAAATAACAACAAAATGAACATCGGAGTCAGGACAAGCGGGTCGGTCCGATCTAACCAGGGATTGACCAGCAACCAGCCGTAGCTGATCATGGCCAGGCTACCGGCGGTGAGCGCGGCGAGATTGGAAAAAGCGTATAGTGGCTTTACCCGGAAGAGATCGATACGCGTGTGTTTGGTGTAAATATGGTTGATTACCCTCAATTGATGGAGCGTATGGTACAAAAACACGCCAAAAACCATCCAGCAGATTAAGTAGAAGATTCGCAACAGGTTCGCCGAAATGGGGAATGGGGCCAGCACTTCAAGGCGATAAGGTTCGCCGATAGCCTCGGTCAGAATAACGAAGGCCAGCGCGGCCAGGCTGGCCAGTAGCGTTGGGAACGCGGGAAGCGTCGTCAGCCGGTAAAACATCTCCTGGTATTCTTCATCGACGGCTTTCAGGGCCGGTCGCATGGTCTCCAAGGCCACACCCGCCCGCTTATCCAGATAATGGATCAGGGCCAGCNNGCCGATCCACCCAGTCGGTAAAACGGTCGACCCAACTGGGCGCGTACGGCCGAGCGTTGCCCTGGCTTTCGGCCTTGGCTCCGCTGTCCGTTTCAACCTCTGCCATGGCTACCTTTCCAACCTGGTATTCGTCGCCCTTCTCGTTTAATGAGCACCGGCATCACGGCCATCGAGCCGTGGCCCGATCTAATCGCGGCGAAAGAGAACGTTACCCAGGATGGCCAGGCCGATGACGATCAGCACGATTGGGAAGGCGATCCCACCGCCGACGAAGCCACTGGCGCCGATGATCAGGAAGAGGGCCGACCAGAAATAATCCCAACCGGTAGGATTGGGTAGATCAGAGGAAACAACCCGGATCACCGCCCCTATTAACCCAAAGACGCCGGCGCCGAGAAAGATCCAGCTCCAGGCTCCGGCTTCACGGATATTCGGCAGGACCCCCAGGTAATCGGCAAAGAAGACCAGGCCGGCCCAGATGATCACGGCCCCCCACCAGAAAGCTTCCAGGCGTTTACGCTCGGCTTTCTCGCGCAATACCTCCTGTTCTGCTTTCAATTCTTCGAGTGTCAATTCTGGATCACCACTTTCCTGAGCTACATGTTCTGTCATTGGTATACCTCCTTCTTATAAATAACCATTTGCTGTTTCATCACTGTTATACTCAATCTCATTGACCGAAATCAGCTTCAGGTTTAAATCGCGGATCTTGAGCAAGATGCTATGCAGGGCTGTGTGATCGACGATGGGGCCGGTGAGAACCGTATTGCCCTCACAATCGTGGGCGAGTGCCAGACCTTCAAACCACTCCTCCCAAACCGGATCCAGCTCGCCCCTGACCTTGATTTCATAGCTAAGCTGCTCTGTTTGTTCGGCCATATATACTCCCGTTTCTTACTCGCTAGAGCAGTCCTGAGGGTATGTTCAGCATACCAAACAACTGGTGATATTGTGATGTCCCTTAAGGGATATTTAGGGGATATTTTTAGGACGTTCGCGGTCGTGACTTTACTTTACGCGCCAGAAGTTCTAAACTGCGATAGGTGTGTCAAGCAGGTGCTGAAGGAGGACTGTCGATAAAGCATGGCCTTAATTCACGAACATCGGTAAAAGGTTCTGGTATGAGTCTATAGGAGGATATGATGTCTAGGACGACCATCAAAAACAAATCATTTTTCGATCGCCTGGTTAACCCTTCTTGGGGGCTGATCGGCGCTGTCGTCATTTTGCTTGTCCTATTGGCCGTAGTCGCGGCCGGGCTGGACGGGCTCAGGGGCACCATCCTAACCGACGCCAGCCTTCGCCATATGCTCACTTCCCCGGTGATGGTGGTCTACATCCTGATCGTCACCGCCGTCTTAAACTCGTATCACGACGAGGAGATCGCCAGCCTGCGAAAGATATCCAAATTGGATGATGACAGTTTCGATGACCGGGTCAATACCAGCGACGCCATGATTCG
>DOXE01000361.1 GCA_003519205.1 Chloroflexota bacterium | reverse complement strand
GGCATTAGCATGAGTGGCGATCTGAAGGATCCTCGAAAGAGCATTCCCATAGGGACCATGAGCGCCATCGGCCTGACCATGGTGATCTATCTGCTGCTGGCCATCTGGTTATCCCGCGTGGCAACGGTAGACGAGTTGCTAAACATCGATCCTGGAAACATCGTGATGGCCGATAAAGCCGCCTGGAGTTGGGCTGTGGTTGCTGGGCTCTTGGGCGCCACCTTCTCCTCGGCCCTGGCCTCGATGGTCGCTGCGCCGCGGGTCATGCAGGCTCTGGGGCAGCACCAAATTTTGCCGTCTAGCGACTTTGTGGCCGAAGAATCGGTAACAGGCGAGCCGCGCCACGCCCTGCTGGTCACCAGTGTTATTGTCCTGGCAACATTGCTCTTCGCCTTTTTCGGCGGCGGTCTGAACGCCATTGCCCCGCTGATTACGATGTTTTTCCTGCTTACCTACGGGACGCTTAACGCCGTGGTGCTCATCGAACAAACGCTGGGAATGGTGAGCTTCCGCCCGACTCTTCCCATTCCCCGGTGGGTGCCCCTGGTTGGTTTGCTATCCTGTCTTTTCGTCATGACTTTGGTCAACCCTGTCTTTAGCCTGATAGCCATCATCTTCACCTTAGCCATTTACGCTTATTTGTTACGTAAGAAACTGAGAGCGCCCTGGGGTGACGTGCGCAGCGGCCTCTTTATGTCTCTGGCTGAATGGGCAGGCGAGCGGGTAAGCCGATTGCCGGGCGCGCCTGAACGAACTTGGAGCCCCAGCGTTCTGGCCCCGGTTATGAATGCGGAAACGATGAACGGTAGCTATCGCTTCTTGCGATCGATTGTCTCGCCCCAAGGATCTGTGCGTGCCCTTGGGCTATACCAAACGGGACATCGAGAGTCGGTGGAAAAGCTAGACTTGATCACCCAGGCTTTTATCGCCGATGGTGTCTATGCTCGAACCACGTTATTGAAAGTGTCGGACTTTGAGTCTGGGGTGAGCACAGCCATCGAGGTGTTGGCGAGCGTCTTCTTCCGGCCAAACATCCTATTCTTACCCTTATTTGCCAACGAGCAACAGGTAGACTTAGAAAATTTACTGAACGAAATCGCACCTTTCAAGATCGGGGTAGCGCTTCTGGCCCGCCATCCTGTCATCGATCTGGGACGAGAGCAGTTAATTAACGTGTGGGTCCGAGAACAAGGACCCGACTGGAAATTGGGGATGCGCTTGAGTAATCTGGACCTATCCGTGTTACTGGCCTATCAATTGGCTCGAAATTGGCGAGGCCGAATAAACCTGTGTATGTCGGTGACTGATTTGGAAACCGCTATCAAAGCCAGGGCTTATTTGAACGAGCTGATTGACCTGGCCCGTTTACCAGCTAAAACGCAAGTGCATGTGATCGAGGCCCCCTTTTATGAAGCCCTACGCCAGATGCCGGGCGCCGACATCAATTTTTTTGGTCTCCCTAATGATTTTGACCCGGTATTTTTGAACGAAGTGATTGAGATTGTCGGCGCCTCATGTTTATTTGTACGAGACTCCGGGGACGAAAGTGCACTGGCCTGAAATGTTCGTCACATTCTTTCCGTCGCGCTCTATTACGGAGGTGACGATTCAATGAATACACAGGAACATTTGCCGCGGGAACTCGGATGCAGTGATTGCTTCTTTGTCTCTCGTTCGCTGAGGCCGCCTTTTGGCGCCATCTCCAGGATTGGCATCTGGTTGAGTCTGACTTTTGCCATCGCCTTTCACCTGGTAGGTGTAGGCCAATACTTGTCTGAGTTTTTGCCTATTGCTCCCCTATGGGGCGCCATGGCCGTGGGCATATTGTTGACGGCGCTGAATATCATTGGCGCCTCCCACGAGTGGCGGATTCGGAATGTCTTGTTCGGCTATATTCCTAACAATGTGGCCAACTATGCCCAGTGTTCGGTATTGATGGTACGTCGTTACTTGCTAGAACATTGAAGGGGGTAAAATCAAATGAAGGCCAGAAAGAGCAGCGAGAGGAACACCATACAATCGATCCGTTCTGATGCCGAACTGGCGCAAATGGTCGCCCGGGTCGCCCAAACGACGCAACCGGACGTCATTATTTGCGTGACTGAAAGCGGCGAGTTTGCCCAACATCTTCTTGACATGGTGCAACAATTCCGAATTGTGGCTGCTTCGTCCAAGGCAGAAACGTGCGCGTCAATGCAACAAGCAGGTGTAGAGACAGTGCGTTTGCCGCTGCACGCGGCCGAGAAGTACAACCAGGTGCGCCACGTTTTATCCGTAGCGTTGAGAACCGGGACAATTTCAGTTGGCGATTTTGTCGTATGCGCGGTGGGGGCCGGCGTTTACCCGGAGGAAGGTGACCTCATCGTTCTGACCGACGTGGACCCAGAGCTTGAACATTTGCCGGTTTCCGATCTGCTCAAGTTGACCGATGGTATCCAACCTTCCGTACTAGAAACAGGGGTGGCCATCGCCAGCAAGATTGGGCGAGCAGCGCGGCGAGGCAAGCGGGTTGGGGCCATTTTTATGATCGGCGACTCACTGAAGGTAATGGAAGGCGCCCGGCAGCTCATCCCTAACCCGTTTAAGGGGCACGAGGATGATCTTCGCCACCTCACCAACCCGGCTATTCACGAAACGCTGATTGAATTGGCCAAGCTGGACGGCGCTTTTATTATTCGAGGCGATGGGTTCATCCAGTCGGCGGCCGTTTTCCTGGCGTCCGGCGAGAGTGAATTACAAATACCGGCTGGCCTGGGCTCCAGACACACGGCGGCGGCGGCCGTGACCGCACGAACCCGCGCCACTGCTATCGTCGTTTCCGCCACCGACGCCAATGTGCGCATCTTCTCTGACGGCAAGCTGGTGATGCAACTAGACCCGGAAGTACCGCATGGCCCTATTGCCATAGAGCAATAAGGAGCGACCTGTGGAAAATGGGGTTTGTTTCAGCTTAGTGGCTTTTTGGAAGCGGTGCAGCCGCACGCCTTAAATAGATCACATTCGAGATCGTCTCTCTTAGTAGTTCATTTCCTAAATACATGGAGTATTTGGATCCTTGTCTTGTCATCCCGACCGATAGGGAGGGATCCCTGTAACATTACGCTATCTAGGGCTTCAGGGATTTCTCGCTTCGCTCGAAATGACATGTATTGCCGGATAAATACTTTTGTTACTTGAGAAATTCACCACT
>DOXE01000412.1 GCA_003519205.1 Chloroflexota bacterium | reverse complement strand
CCACGTGCTGGCACCTGAGGTGTTGTGGCAGGAGGCAGCGACCCTGGCCTTACCGTGGTATGCAGCGGCGATACTGGTGGCGGCCGGCGGGGTGACCCTGGTTCTTACGCTGGCATTGACCGATCGGCAACCGATGGCGGCCGCTGGTGGACTCATCGCCTGGGGCGTGCTCTTTGCCCCCCTGGGCGAGGAGTACCATCAAGTGGTGCTGCTGATACCCATCGTCTGGCTGATTTTGACCTGGTGGTCGGGTCAGCCACTTTCCAGGGCAACGCTCATCGTCCTGGGGGTGGCGCTGATATTGTATACAGTGCCGTTTCCGATCAACCATCCCCGGCTCCAGCAAGGCTGGCTGGCGCTACTGGCTTATCCACGGCTGTACGGGTCCTGGCTGGTTTGGCTGGCCCTCATATTGTTGGCAAGACGGCGATAAGGCAAGGGGCAGGTGGTGTGTTGAAGTCGCTCTCAATTCAAATGGCCAAACCGCAATTGAACGCTACTTCGTCGATCAAAGGGGAGAATCTTTTAAGTGCCGTCGAGTAACTGAGGCATCATTTGAATATTACTGCTCGATAAAGGGATAGAACAAACCAACTTAACCAGCTGGGCTAGAACACGAAAACCCAACCGTAGAAGGTTCGGGCTGATGGTGGTTGGCTCGACGTGCTAGTCTGTGGAGTTCTAGCTTAAGAATAGTAAGCAATGAGGGATTGAAACATCCCACCCTGGCCGGGCTGGCTCCGTTGGAGCCAGCCCCGAATATTATCAATAGCCAGTTGTTTGATTAGAGTTGCGGCCGAACGATGATTCTGACCACCTAGCTGAATGGATCAGTCAATTCGCAAACTCTCTATGACAACAGAGCAGTGAGAAAACGTCCATATATCTGCCCCACCTAATTGACCCTGCCATTTTGCCAAGGTCAAATCGGCACACTCCTGGCCGACAGCATCCAGGTAGGTGTCAAACAACAACCAGGAATTTTCAAACCCGACATCTTGTGCTATGGCAAAGAAATCAACGGTTTGGAGTGCCTGGGCGGCGTTTGCCTGGATGTCCAGAAAATATTCCTGCTGGATCTCAACGTCCTCGCGGGAACCAAGATGTCCCATATGACCGGATATTAGGGTTTCGAAGTCAAAGGAGAGGATATCATCATGAACCTGATAGAATCCTGGTGCGTCTTCCGCTACAGCCAACTCCTTAAATGGTATCCATCCGGGAAAGATGACATCTATCAACATGAGTACCTTTTGTTCGGGCGCATAGATGTAGATATTCCCACGGTCGTGGTTGACGCCGCGGTATTCTAATTCCAACGTCTTATCACCGACGTTAAGCGTGTAGTTATCTGAGAAGGTGACAGTTGGAAGGGGAACAGGCCCTCCGCCGACAAATATCCCAAACGGAAATGGTCGATCCCGCTCTAACTGGGCCAATGTTTCCTCGTGAGCGATATAAGTGGCCTCCGGCGGATAGATGCTGGCGGCCGCGATATGATCAGCGTGGGAGTGGCTGTAAATAACGTGGGTGATCGGTTTGTCGGTCACTTCGGCGATGGCTTCTAATATTTTGTTACCAATGGATGGCGGAGCATCCGCTACGATCACGCCCTCACTGGTGACGACAAACATAACCTGATAAAGGCCCTCCGTTACCCAGTAGACCCCATCATTTATTTCATCGACAAAGTAACCTTTCGTTTGGTCGATGGACACGCCACCGGCCGTACCGGGAAGCGGATCTGCACACTGAGCCTGGGGGTCACCGTGTTGTATGTGACCGTTTGCCGTTCGAGCACGCAAAATGAGCGTTTCTTGTGATGGGGTACCAGCCTTATGACAGACGGTAACATAACCGAATGAGCTTGGAGGAGCGATAGCCCAAACAGACCCAACGATGATGAGAACTAAGACCATAATTAGGCTAAACACCACTATGAACTTCTTTGACTTGGGCTTTCTGATCCTTTCAACAAGTATTGTAAATGGGAACATTTGATCTCCTTTATTGTCGATCGTAATAAAACGCAGCGTTCAATTGCGCGTTTACATCACATAGATTTCTGATAATTAAGTATTCTGTACAGTGGGGGCAAGGGTTGAGTTGCAGTTATCCCACCAAGTTGGAATACACAATGCTATGTGCGTGAGAATAAATTGTCAACATTAGGAATTAATTCACAAAGAAAATTGTCGACCAGTAAGAGGTATTTCTACGGACAGGTCAGATGGCCNNCTTAAGGAGGAATATCCAATGTCAGAAGAAAACAAGGCTATGGCCCGTCGTTTATACAGTGAATTAGCCAGCCAGGGTGACCTATCGCTGGCCAACGAGTTGGTCGCCAAGGATTTTGTGGACCATAATCCACCAGGGCCGGATATAGCGCCCGGCCGCGAAGGTTTCAAACAAGTATTCACCGGCTTCTTTTCGGCCTTCCCTGACATGACGATGACAGTCGACGACCAGGTCGCCGAAGGCGACAAAGTCGTGACCCGGGCGACGGTTAGCGGTACACACCTGGGAGACTACATGGGCATGCCCGCAACCGGCAAAACATTCTCGATAGGGATTGTCGACATATTACGCTTCAAAGACGGCAAGATTGCCGAACGCTGGGGCGAATCGGATACCATAGGCATGATGCAGCAACTCGGCGTCATCCCCGCGCCAGCAGAATCATGAGATGGTCAGCCTATTATGCCCTCATCGGCTGATTATGACTGGAATTCAAGAAGAAGGGAAATCCTTGTCACTCAGAGAACTATGATGGAGATCACAAAGGACACCCGCGTATCTAACATTCTGAAAGAATATGGCGATATCGCCCCCGTGATGGAAGTATTCGGCGTCAAGCGTGTAGGTCGCTATTCAATGCGTAGGATGTTGACGAAGGCGCTAACTGTTGAAACGGCCGCCCGGGTTCACCGCGTCCCATTAGACGAGTTTCTTGAAACACTCAATAAAGCGGTTGCTATCGCCGAAACTGGTGATGGGACCGACGTACAACAATCAGATTAGAAGCAGAAAGGCATTGCGAGGCACCAAATCACATTTGTTTTATCGTTCATCAATTTAGCCACACAAATAGTAAGGAGATTTAAAAACAATGGCTACTATGTTTGTCAAGCACACGGTTAATGATTATGCCAGTTGGAAGCGCGTCTACGACGATTTCGCGCAGTATCGCAAGGAAAACGGGGTCACAGGCGCCAGTGTCCATCGCGACGCGGCCGACCCGAATACGCTCGTCGTTACGCACCAGTTCGGGAGCTTGAGCCAAGCCCAGGCGTTTGCCAACTCTGAGGAATTGAAGTCGACGATGGAGAAAGCAGGCGTGAGTGGACCACCGGAGATCTGGTTCACCGAGGACGTCGAAAGCACCCCGTACTAAAGGGATTTACCGCGGAGGCGCTGAGAAACGCGGAGAATTTTAAGGGTGAGCACTAGCGACCCCATCAGGAGCGCCACAAGTCATCTATCGTCGCCACCAAGCCGGCCGGGTCACTGCCCACCTGCAAATGATAACAGCGGGCCTGCTCGACCACGGGCTTGATGCTGGCCAGATTCTGCGTCCAGACCTCGGCCGTGTCGTAGAAAAGGCTATTGGCCATAACTGCCTCCATTACCTCGGAAATGGTCGCCGGCCGCAGACAGGTTGTCGGCTGGTCACCACGAGTGAGCAGGCAAAGATGGACGACCGAGGGCTCGACGGCCGTCTCGTGCACGAGGGTTGGATCGAGCTGGCGCAGGTCGGCGGCATACTTGATCTCACCACGAACCGGTTCCACCTCCAATAGTGACTCCAACTGGGGGAAGTCGGCTACCATGTCCGACCGAAGCTTGATGCAGCCGACGGGAAAACCGTAAAGCCGGAGGGGCGGACCCTTGGGACCAATGAAGATCATGCTGTCCGATAGTAATTGGTATCCGGCCAGGGCCAGCTGCAAGGCTGCCGTCGACTTGCCACTGTTGTGCCTGGCCAGCAGTAAGAGGACCTGCCGCTCCTTGAATAGGCCAGTGGTGTGAAGAAAGCCGTAGCCGCTGGCGATGAGGAAGTTGGTTA
>DOXE01000534.1 GCA_003519205.1 Chloroflexota bacterium | reverse complement strand
GCCACATCCATTGTAGCCAAAATTGCTCGGGAACAAGGAGCTCTTACCATCGGCGTCGTAACACGGCCGTTTACATTTGAAGGTGCCCAGCGTTCGCGCATTGCCGAATCTGGTATTGAAAAATTGAAAGAGCAGGTGGACACCTTGATCGTCATCCCTAATGATAAACTCTTAGAGATGGGAGATCGCCGGATAACTTTGATGGATTCCTTTCGGGCAGCGGACGATGTCCTCCGCCAGGGAATCCAGGGTATTAGCGAGCTGATAACTGTGCCGGGGCTCATCAACCTGGATTTCGCAGATGTTAAGACGATCATGTCGATGGGAGGGGCGGCACTTATGGCGGTTGGGCACGGGACGGGTGAAGATAGAGCCCGAATTGCGGCCGAGCAAGCACTATCGAGTCGGCTACTGGACGTCACAATTGATGGTGCTCGGGGTATCTTGTTTAACGTTACCGGCGGTGACGACCTAGGTCTTTATGAGATAAACCAGGCCGCCACCATCATAAGGGAAACAGCTCACCCCGACGTCAATCTCATTTTTGGGGCCGTCGTAGATGAAATGATGAAAGACGAAGTTCGGATCACGGTCATCGCGACGGGATTTGAACACTCGGTGCCGCACATTCGCCCTATAGCCCAGCGGGTTGAGCGCNNCCGGGTCAGCCCGCCGATCGGACGGCTTTTCGTTTAGATGATTTGGAAATTCCAACCTTTCTTAGGAAACATAAGAGCTAACGACGATAAATTTCCTCATCCTCTTCCCTAATGCGGCCGGCTGCGGGATGGCATGCTTTTAACATAAGCGTATTCCCGCAGCCGTGACCGCGTCTTACTGCCGGTTGAATTTTTTAAGGTAATTTATAGCATTTTTGCTTGTCTTGGCTGCAAGGCTATGCTATAATTCGGTCCTCTCGAGCACTACATATGGGGGTTGGGGTAAGAATATGCCCTACATCTAGGGTATTTCGATACTATGTGACGTTGTTAGAGCGGTATAGGGTTTTCGATGAAGTGCCCATATTGTGGTAATGAAAAAACGCGTGTAATCGACACGAGTCATGACACACGTGGAGGTATCCGAAGACGCCGCTTGTGTGTGAATTGCGAGCAGCGTTTCAGTACATATGAACGGGCGGTATTGGCTACGCCAATGCTGGTCAAGCGTGATGGAACAAGAGAAGAGTTTTCACGCGATAAGCTGATGAGAGGGATTCGTGTGGCCTGTGCCAAAAGGCCGGTCGCGGCCGTCGATATCGAGCGGTTGGTGGGCGAGATCGAGGCCGAGTTACAGCAAATGGGCAAGGCAGAAGTGCCAAGCCGTCTGGTAGGTGACCGCGTGATAAGGCAGCTTAAGAAAATGGACGAAGTTGCGTATATCCGTTATGCAATCGTCTATCTGCAACTGGACGATCTAGAATCTATTCGTTCTGAAATCGATCGCCTGTTGGTGGGGGAATAGTCACCAATTGAATGGAAATTGCGCCTGGTAGTTGCTAGAACAAAGCGCTGGAGTAGTAAGATGCAATCGATCACGTTAGCTCAAAAAGCAGTTGAGGATAGGCCCCGAATAAAGCTTTCTGAGAATAGTCGGGCAGTTCTGGAACGGCGATACTTGCGCCGGGGTGAGGATGGCAAGCCTGTGGAAAGTGTTGAGGGAATGTTCTATCGTGTTGCCAGCCATGTAGCGATGGGCGAGGCAGAAGACGATGGAGATGTCGCAGCGACGACGGAGAAATTCTACCAACTTTTAACCGAGTTTCGGTTTATGCCTAACAGCCCAACCTTTACTGGTGCCGGTACGCCCCTGGGACAATTGGCTGCGTGTTTTGTATTGCCCGTATCGGATGATATGGGTCGCAATCAGTCAGGCATCTTTCAGACATTGCGAGATGCAGCTCTGATTCAACAGACGGGTGGTGGGAATGGTTTCTCATTTTCGCGTTTGAGACCGAAGGGTGCTTTGGTTAAGTCATCGGCCGGTCAGGCGACGGGACCTGTCGGCTTTTTGAGGGTTTATGATCAAGCTTTTGGTGAAATCGCTCAGGGTGGAACTCGCCGAGGGGCAAATATGGCTGTATTGCGTGTTGATCACCCTGATATTGCGGATTTTATCACTTGTAAAACAGATGAAAATCAGATTACGAACTTTAATATCAGCGTGGGTATCACGGATAAATTTATGCAATCCGTCGCTGGTGATGAAGATTTCGAACTCGTCAACCCCCAGGATGGAGCGGTTTGGAAGACAATTCCAGCTCGCCAGATTTTTGAGATGATCGTGAAACAGGCTCACCACAATGGCGAACCGGGCGTGCTCTTCCTCGATGCTGCGAATCGACAGAATCCCGTGCCGCAATTGTACGAGTTGGAAGCGACGAATCCTTGTGGGGAACAATGGTTAGGTCCATATGAAAATTGTTGCCTTGGATCCGTTAATCTGGCCAACCATAAGGGACAAAACGGGACGGTTGACTGGCTTGCCCTTCAAAAGACAGTTGAAATGTCGACACGATTCTTAGACGACGTCGTTACGACAAATGCCTATGTTCCAGCCGTTTCTCAATTAAAGGAAGCGGCTCTTCGGGCTCGTCGCATAGGTCTGGGAATTATGGGCTTAGCCGACCTAATGTACCATTTAAAAATCCGCTATGGTTCTGAAAAGGCACAGCAGTTTGCCGGTCAGGTCATGGAGTTTGTTCGTTATCATTGTATGAGAACCAGCATCGAGCTGGCTAAAGAACGAGGGCCATTTCTGGCCATCAAAGGGAGCATCTATGATCCCGAGGAT
>DOXE01000229.1 GCA_003519205.1 Chloroflexota bacterium | reverse complement strand
CATAACCGGGCTTGTCCTTATTGAATGACTTCTCCAGCAAAGCGACGCCGGATACTCGAATGATAAGCACGGTCATAACAACAGCGCCGAGGGCTGCTAAATAGCTGCCGGCCGCGAGGCTCATTAGACCATATCCCCACCAACATGCGGCATCCCCAAAGTAATTGGGGTGTCGGCTATACTTCCAGAATCCTGTCGTCAATAACTGGCCCTGGTTGGCTGGATCGGCCTTGAATCGGGCTAGCTGAAAGTCACTGCCGGCTTCAAAGATGATGCCGATAGTCCAGATGCCGATGCCCAAATAGTCNNCCCTTGAAGCATAAAAGTTTGGAAAAAGCTGATCCACCAATAACGATGGCGGCCGTATTTGCGCCGAAATGCCTGGTAGCGAAAATCTTCACCACGGCCCCAATTGCGCCACAAGAGGTATAGGGTAAGGCGCAAGCCCCACAAGGTAACAAGAACGACCAGGAGGCTTTTGCGAACCTCATCCCCATCAGGCGTTCGGGCGAAATAGTACCAACCGAGGATCACGAAGGAAGATCCCCAAAAGGGATCGACGATACTGGCATTGGTCAGGATCAGGCTGGCCACCCATAGAATTGACATGCATACCAGTAGAATGGCGAGCCCACCGGTATAGATGTTCCAGAAATCGGCCATCTCATAGCTGGTTTAAGACCCAGCCCCAGCCTTGGACAAGCGTAAGCGAATACTGCCGAACCTGGCATAACTTTCTTCGGATATGACTAATACAATCCCAAAGGTTATGAGCGTATTGGTCAACAGGAAAAACAAAAACTCCTCGATTGGAAGAAGCCCGGCGATGAGAAAGTCCAGCGATTTTTCCGGATTTATCGTCCAGGTACCGAGGGTGATGGCCAGGGCGTCGGAAGCGCTTAAATACAGAGTCAGTGAAATAATGACCAGGGACACTAACCAGCGGTAACGCCACAGGATATCGGCACCAAATGCCAGCTGAAGACCGATCGGCGGTAGCGCCCAAACCAGTTCCAACGCCAAATAAGTGCCCGGCTGCCAGCCAGTCACCAGAATGACGGCACTGACCAGCCAGAGGACGCCAAGCAGTATGGGTCCCGCAATCCGAAGCGAGGTTATCAAATCCCCTGGCGAAATTGGTCTGATTAAGCGCCGCGCCCAAAAAATAAGCCATAGCCCCGCCAAAATCGGCTGCAGGATGAAGAATGTATATTCTTCAATGGGCACCCAACCCAGGGTGATGCCGGTGACAAGCTCCGGGTCATACCACCATACTTGGGTAGCGACCAGGTAGTTGTCCCATACCGTGGTGTAGAGAACGGCAATAAAAACGTGTAATAGGATGGCGGCCCAAGCAGGCCACGCCTGGAGGGTCGCCGGCAGAAGGACTCCTCGCCGCCGATCGACCAGGGCAACAATGCCAAGCACGATGATTGGAATAACTAAGAAATAACCCAAGAAGGTAAAGTAGGTCATTGGCCGATTCTTGTAGATAGTTATTTAGACCCGTCTGCCTTTCCACCGTGTACCACGGCCAAAAAGACGCTGTATCAGGCCCCATACAGATGCCACTTGCACCACCAGGGCACCAAGGGGTGCTAAGAAAGCAAGCCGGATGGAGCCAAAACGACGCGCCCATGGCACAAAGCTCAATGCGATCACGGCCCAAGAAGCCACAGCCCATTTCCTCTTCTGACGCAGTTGGAAGGCGGTGACAAGGGCAAGAATTGGCGTCATGACACCGGTGATAAAAAGGGCTGCTATGAGTGATCGTGCTCCCAACCAACGCAGTGATCCGGCACCAAGACGCATCAATCCCTGCCAGAGACTGGTAGTATTGGTGTACATTTGCACCGAAGCGGCGTAATCGCTGCGCAAGAGGGGCACCTGGTAACCCTCTGCCCGTAAGAGGTGGCCCAAAGCTAGATCCTCCATGCTTTCACCAGCAACGGAAGAAAAACCGCCACTGTTTTTATAAACATCACGGTGCAATAAGATATATTGTCCATTGATTATCGCGTTGTCCGTTCCCAGACCAGCAAAAAGCCCGGCGAAGGCCACAAGCAAAGCCAAGCCATCCAGGCCCATTGATGTAATCTGCCTGAAAAAGATGCTCAGGCCATCAAGTCCATTCGCGATTGCATAAGCGACGGCCTGGGAAGGCCCACAAGGATGGTGGATAGTGTCTGCATCGGTAAAGAGTAGCCATTCGCCAGAGGCGACACTAGCGCCTTGATGGCAAGCATACGTTTTACCAGACCAGCCTTCAGGTAGGTCAATGAGTTGGATCACCCGCGCACCATGCTCTCTGGCGATGCAGGCAGTCTCATCAGTCGAGTTGTCGTCGACGACGATTAATTCCGACACCCCCGGGTATGAAATGCTGGTCAGCGAGGGCAAGAGCCGTTGCAAATTGGCCGCCTCGTTACGGGCAGGCACGATGATGGATAGCGTTGGTAAAGCATGAATTGAAGCGTGTTGTGGTAACTCCGGTAAATCCCGATAACGACGCTCAGAGTAGAGGGCGAGCGGCCCCGCCAGAAAGGCCATAGAAACCCACTTAGCTGTGAAATCAACCATGAGATAACCTCCGACGCGCTACGCGCATGATCACACCAGGTCGCGGTTCAAGGGTAGCCCCCATGTACGGCCGTACCTTTTGCGAAACAAGTTTTAAATCGAAGGATTGGAGAATACGTGCCAGGACGGCTTTTGCCTCAATTTGGGCGAAAGTAGCACCAATACAGTTCCTAGGACCGCCGCCAAATGGAACATATGTAAACGGTGGCTGTTTCGGACGTTCTGAACGATCAAATCTTTCTGGCCTGAAACAATTC
>DOXE01000207.1 GCA_003519205.1 Chloroflexota bacterium | reverse complement strand
ACTTTCCAATTTAGAGTCCACGGTTTTATGGGATGCCGATAAATTGAGCAAGACCGGGTTAACGGCCGCCTTTCATTGGACAGGAATGGCTATCTCTCAAGAGGGGGAGGTGACGATGGCCGATCTGATCACCAGACGGCAGCGTGCCACGTGGCAAGCCAAGACTGTCATTAGTTTTCACACCGAGCCCGCCCGCATCGCGGGTGAAAAGAGGTTCATGGCTTTCAACCGGCTGTGGGACGAGCTTGAAGCCGAGCTCAACGGCGACGATCTTGATTAATTGTGAATTGTGATTTACGAACTGTGAATTTTTAACTGAGCCGGTTCATTCACCATACATCATTGCCAATCCACAATTGATCAGCGTTGGTTTTGGTAGAAGAACTCGGTAACCAGGGGGTGAACGAAATCCTTGCGGAACAGGGCCTGAAACTCCCAGCTCGTATCCCAGGCTCCTCCCTCATGACTTGCCAGGAGCCAATGACTGAAAGCAAAGAAATAAGGTTCGGCCGATCGCATATAGCTGTATTGGCTGACCAGTAAATTCTTTTCTACCTGGGGATCTGGATGATAAGATCCGCCTTCTGTACCGATCATGGGCATGGAACGTCCTAAATGCGCCCTTACGATCTCGTCATATTTCCTGAATAAGATAAAACCATCGGGATCGTCGAGGGATCGCAGCCCATTGTAATTGTGCACGGACAGCCAACTATGGTTCAGAAGCCCCAGGTCGCCATTATGCCGGAGAGCCCGCAATNNCTTCCAGGAAGGCATAGTGGTTGAAGGCCCCGCCCGGACTGAAAGCGCCTATTCCGGGTAGACCACCGTTATTGATCACATCTCGGGCAGCGGCCGCCCAGGTGACGGCGTATTGATTAGGATTGGCGAATCCTTGATTGTTTTCTGCATTCACATTGGGTTCGTTATACAGTTGGAAGTAATAAACCCCTTTAGCTACGTAATGAGCCACCATTGGCCCCAGGTCACCATCATAAGGTAAGAGATTGCTGCGGTATACGCGCATAACGGGCATAATGCCGGCTCCAACCAGCCTTTCCACAAGGTACTCATTGTCGGTCATGTTACTATTGTCGTTGAGGAATACCACCCATTTAATGTGCATACGCACCAATTGATCGACAAAGCGGTCCACAACGGCTGGTTCCTGGCTATTCGTCGGGATCCAATGTACTCCCCAGCCATTATCGCCCGGCGGCCGGGGAAAGGCTTCCAGGGGTATCACTTCATCATAAGCATACTGGATGATCGGCCGGACATCAGGTGTCGCCGATGGGGTGACTGATGGTGTTGGGGTATCGGATGGTGTAGGACTGGGCGTCACTGGAGTATTGGTAGGAATCGGCAGAGGCGTTTGCGTTGCCGGGTTTTCAGGTAAGGGCGTATGTGGGGAAGGTGTGGGTGACGGTGTCAGCGGAGTAGGGGTCCAGGTAGGGGGAATAAAGCTCCCATCACTACGCTCGATACCTAAATTTAAAGCTGCCGTTGGTATGCGGGTAGGTATGCTGGCCGCCAGGACTATCTTACAGCCGCTCAGTACAAACATCGATAGACCGAGGCCTAAGATGATGAACAAGTAAGGGGTACGAGAGAATCGGGGTGAACCGATGGTTTGCTTCCACCTCATGCTGCCCCAATTGTTACTTGAGACCCGTCTTAAGGCAATCCGTCTTACGTACTAAACGGCTCAAGAAACGCCTTGCGTATCCCAGAAAATAGTCCCTCTTGCCCTATAGGTTTAAGGATAACGCATTAACCTTAAAACTTTATCGATAGAGATCGAGTTCGGGTGGGCGGATCAAATCTTTTGCCTGGCCATCGATGGCTGGAAGATTTAGACCCCGAATTAGGACAACGGGCGTGCCTTCGGCGGCCTGGCCCATGAGCAAACTGGCCGCCGATGCTACTTCGTCGGCCGTTCCGACCTCGGTATGTAACAATTCATAACCGAAGAGATCTTGCTCTCCTCGCCGATCCCATAGTGCGGGTATGCCTGAGACGCCAATTGCTACCCCCACTGTTCCCAGCCGGAAAGGCCGGCCGTGGCTATCGGCGATGACGATTCCCACCTCGGCGCCGGTTTGTTCCTTTATTGCCTGGCGAAGGCGAGAGGCTGACGCGTCGGGATCCGCCGGTAACAATAGAACATCCTCCCCATCTTCGTTTTGGACTACATTTGAGCGATCGATGCCGGCATTTGCGCTGGTAAAGCCTAGACGGTGCCGGACAATCAGCATGCCCTCCCGCATCCGTGAGATGCCGGTGCTCTCCCGGAGGATAAGCTCGACCAGCCGGGGATCTTTTCCAGTGACTGTGGCCACTTCCCTGGCTTTCGGTCCAGGTACAACATCCTCAAGGTTTACGATACGATCTTCAGCTTTAGAGACGATCTTGTGCGCCAAAACTAAAATATCACCATTTATCAACGACAGGGTCATGGCCTTTAAACGTTTGAGGATGATCCTGGATAAATCATCGCCAGGTTGGATCAGGGGAAAGTTAGAGACGGCCACCAGGCTCAGCGTTAGTCCGGCCCCTGGTGTGGTTGGGGGAGCAACCATAGATGCGTCCTCGATGAGTGATATGTCCAATTTTAGCAGCGCTTGATGATTTTAGAAGGTAGCCTGACGATCCTTCATAAAATTACCCGACGCTTAATTCTTCAAAACGCTGCCAGACACCCCTGGCCAGCTCGCGACTTTTGGCTGTGATCTCAGCTTCGTCCAGAGTGAGCAGTTGTCGATCACGCATCAAGACCCGGCCTGCAACAATGGTTGTCGTAACCGTGTCGATCTCAAAACCAAAGATGATATGCCAGGGAAGGTTTCCGGCCGTTAAGGGTGTGGTTGGATGATAATCGACCAGGATGATGTCGGCCGCAGCCCCTACTTCCAGCCGGCCGATGGGTAATTCAGGCCAAAAAATGCCGGTCAATGCCGCATTATTGTAGATGGCCATTTGGGCGATATCCATGCCGTTCGCCCTGCGGGGATCGCGATGAACGACCTTGTGCAGCAGGTAGGCCGTCTTCCATTCGGCCCACATGTTGTTGCTAAAGCCATCATTGCCTAGGCAAACTGGAATGCCCAGACGCAACATGCCTTCAATATCGGCCGCTCCCACGGCGTTATTCATGTTGCTGCGTGGTTGATGCGTCACCCAGGTTCCAGTGTCGTTTAGCATGTTCTTCTCGGCCGGGTCAACATGGACGGCATGGGCCACGATACTCTTTGGTCCCAATATGCCTGCCAGGGCTAGGCGGTTGACGGCTCTTTTATCATATTTGTATAACGAGTCATATTCATCCGCTTCATGCTCGGCGACGTGTATATGAAAACCGGTATCAAGCTCGCTGGCTGCGTCGACGCAAGAGGCCAGCGTCTCATCGGACAGGCTTAGTGAGGCGTGCAGTCCGAATGTGCCCGATAATAAACCCGAGTTGTCCGCCTTTAGTGCCTCTAAATAACGGACATTTTCGTCAATTCCAGCTTGCGCCCCATCCGGGCCATTTCTGTCGGTAACTTCATAACAAAGACCAGCCCGCAGCCCCGCTTTTTCAACTGCACCGGCGATCACATCCAGCGATCCCGCGATCACATTTGGGCTGGCATGATGATCGATGAGGGTCGTGGTGCCGTGTTTGATGGCATCCACTAGACAAACAAGAGCGCTATATTCAACGTCCTCTGTCGTTAGGGCGCGGTCGAGTCGCCACCAGAGACGCTTTAAGATTTCCGGGAAATCTTTCATGGGGGGTCCTGGTATTGCCATCCCACGGGCAAAGGCTCCATAGAAATGAGTATGAGCGCAAATATTGCCTGGCATGACTAGTTGTCCACCGGCATCAATTGTTTCGACCTCGGGGTGTTCCAAAGGCAATATCTGGCTGTCACCGATGGCAGCAATGCGGCCGTTACGCAGCAGGAGCGCTCCACCGTCGATGATTTCATTATCCTCCCCCCAGGTCACGAGTTGGCCATTTGTGATGAGTAGTTCGTCCATGATTTCGATTCTAGCCCTTTTCTCTAGGAGGGCAATGGGTGGGCCGGGAAAAATTGCCTATATTATTCCTTAAGAAACACTCATATTCAAGTTTATCTATACAATGTGTAAGCATTATTCCTTGACATGCTCTTCTCTTTCGATAAACTTTACTGGAGTAGAAATTAAATAAACCGCTTTTATCAGTGGAAAAACAACGTTTAAGGAGTAAATAATGGCTAAAACTGTAAAAGTCAGCGATGATGTATTTGATGAGAAAGTGCTAGGTGCTGACAAGCCTGTATTGGTTGATTTCTGGGCTGAATGGTGTGGCCCGTGTCATATGATCGCGCCTTCCGTACAGGAAATCGCCGACGAACAGGAAGATGCGTTGATTGTGGCTAAGATGGATATCGATGATAATCCTGTTACGCCCGGTCGGTATGGGATCATGAGTATTCCGACCTTGATGCTATTCAAGGATGGCGATGCGGTAGCTCGGATCGTCGGGGCGATGCCCAAAGATCGAATCTTAGCCCAAATTCTGCCGCACCTCGAACCTGCGGCCGCCTGATCAAAATCGATATTTGTCTATACGTGTGGCAAGCCCGTCCTATACCTTATAGGATGGGCTTTTTGATTTTTGGCGATGCCTAGTTAGTGGTTTTTTCTATTTCCTTCAACTAACCTGCAAGTTCACTTTGTTTTGTTGTATCACTCATCCTCCGCTGGTGGCTGTTTTTCCACTGGGGTGAAGGAGTCAGCTAATTTAGATAACTCCTCGCTAAAACGTCTTAAACCGAAGGCCAGGCCGGAACGAGTTTTTTCGGCCACATCGCTGACATCTGCTTTCGACTTGAAATCCTCAGCTTCAGCTTTGGCTTTCTGAGCTGTTTCACTGGCCGTAATATCTTTTACCGCCTTGTCAACTTCATTAGCGAAGGTCTGAACGCCCTCGCGCATCTCTTGCTCGAACTGTTTGCGCTCTTCGCTATACCAGGCTGCTCGCAACGTATTGGCAAATTGCTGGCCAAGATTTCGCAGTTCATCAACCACGTCACTTTCTTCGGTTTGCGACTTATAAGTTGTTTCGTCTTCCACAGGGATCTCATCACCTAGGCGGATCTTGATGTCTTCAACATCTGGGGTTTGATCGTCAGTCATCGTCATTTACTCCTTCAAAGTTTTAATCACTTTCACCGTAACCGATAGAAGCATTTTTGTCCCATTCGAAGATCTTTACGTACCCATATAGTGCCGGGTTGCATAGCTTGAAGCTGAAATATGAAAAAGCGCCAAAGCTGGCAATGCCCCAAGAGCTTGCCAACGGTGGCGCCTTTTTCAGTTTTAGTCTTGCGACCAGAGTGATTATTGTAATTCGACGACGGCGCCGACAGCTTCCAATTTAGCTTTGGCTTCTTCGGCCGCCTCTTTCCCGACGCCTTCCATAACTGTGTTAGGAGCGCCATCGACTAACTCTTTAGCTTCTCTAAGGCCCAAGCTTGTTAGCGTGCGCACTTCCTTGATGACGTTGATTTTCTTGGGTCCGATATCTTTCAAGATCACATCAAACTCAGTCTTTTCTTCCTCTTCCTCGGCGGCGGCAACACCAGCTCCCGCTGGCATCATCATGCCCATGGGCATTTGAGCGGCTGCGCTAACACCTAACTTTTCTTCCAACATCTTGGTGAGATCGGCGGCTTCTAAAAGAGTTAAGCTGCTAATATCATCAACTAATTTTTCCAAATCTGCCATTTTAATCCTCCAGGTATTTAAATTCCTTATCTTTTCTTGGTTTTTTATCGATATTTAGCCAGAACGAGCCTTAGCAAGCCCGGGTTAAGACGTGACTTCTGCTTCGACTTCACCTTCTTGCTTGGCATAAGCATCCAAAACATTGACCACTTGCTGAACACTGCTGGCAACGGTCGAAACGACGTTGCGTGCGGGGGTTTGGATTAGGCCGATAATCGTAGCCCGAAGTTCGTCAAGGGTAGGCAATTTAGCTAATTCCTCGACTTGTTCGGCTGTCAGCAATTTGTCTCCCAGAATTCCACCCTTGATGGTAAATTGTTCTTGATCTTTGGCGAATTCGGTCAACGTCTTTGCCAGGGCAGGTACTTCCTGCAAAGCAAACCCGGCAGCCAACTGCCCGGTCATCAAGTCAGTCGGAACAGGTTTACCACTTTTCTCCAAGGCCAGGAGCAAGAGCGTGTTTTTTGTAACGCGATAAGCGCCCTCGACCTTCCGAACCTCACTGCGCAATTGTTGCATATGCTTAACGTCGAGTCCGGTGTATTCTGTCAGAAAAACTGCCCGGCTTTGGTTTAGCAACTCGGCATATTCGGCCACGAGTTCTTCTTTTTTCTGTTTAGATATTGCCAACGGCTATCACCTCCTCTAATTTGAATTTTCCTTCATAAAAAAACCCTCACACCAGTCAGCATGAGGGATTATGATTACAGCATAAGGATGTGTCCTAAAGGCCTCACTGGCCAATAATACACATCGTTTATCTCGTCTGTGATCATCACCTCGGCGGGCATGATTAAGCCAGAAAAGACAACTTAAAGTCGCCAATCCGGCACCAACTGTCTTTGGTGAATGTGCCAGAGTCTTTACTCTGGCTAACGATTATCCGGTTGTAAAAAGTTCTATCGGGCTCGAGAGCCTAACTTGCCCGAAACCTCAAGCTTAAGCTATTGCTTCGACTAAGTCAAGCTTAATTCCAGGACCCATCGTATTGGCTAGGACAACTTTGCGAATATAAGTGCCCTTGACGGCCGGAGGCCGAGCGCGCTTGATAGCATCCAGCAAGGCGTTCAAATTATCCAATAATTGTTCTTCACTAAAACTTGCTTTTCCAATTGGCGCGTGGATATTGCTGGTTTTATCAACTCGAAATTCAACCCGACCAGCTTTTGCCTCCTCGACGAGGCGTGGCAGATCTTCTCCAGGTGCCACGGTGCCTGCCTTTGGGTTGGGCATCAAGCCACGTGGCCCAAGAATTCGTCCTAACCTCCCGACCTTACCCATCATAGAAGGCACAGCCATGGCTACATCGAAGTCAGTCCAGCCACCTTGTATCTTTTTGATCACATCATCGTCGGCAATATAGTCAGCTCCAGCCTCCTCGGCCAGGCGCGCTTCTTCACCCTCTGCGAAGACAAGCACTCGAACGGTCTTACCCAAGCCGTGGGGAAGAACGACTACATCCCTAACTTGTTGGTCGGCATGTCGCGGGTCAACGCCTAACCGCAAATGTATTTCGACCGTCGGATCAAATTTTGTATAAGCTGTTTCCTTAATTAGCTTAACCGCTTCTGCTCGGCTATAGAATCCTTCACGATCTACTTTTGACGCAGCTTCCCGGTAGTTTCTGCCTTTTTTTGCCATCATTACTCCTTGTGGTGCTAACGAACCCCTTTGTAACGGGATCCTCCCACGATGTTTTCTATTTTTGTACGACGATACCCATGCTCCGGGCCGTTCCAGCGACGATCTTCATAGCCGCGTCGATGTCGAGGGCGTTGAGATCTTTCATCTTTATTTCGGCAATTTCTTGCAGTTGGGCTTTCGTGACCGTTCCAACTTTTTCACGATTAGGCACGGCCGAACCGCTGTCTATACCGGCCGCTTTTTTTAACAAGGCCGCGGTCGGCGGTGTTTTTAAAATAAAATTAAAGCTATTGTCAGAAAATACGGTTACCTCGGCCGGTATAATCTGGCCGACTTGGCTCGACGTCCTGGCGTTATATTCCTTGCAAAATTGCATTAAGTTGATGCCGTGGGGACCAAGTGCCGTACCGACTGGCGGTGCTGGATTGGCCTTCCCGGCCGGGATGTTAATCTTTACGACTGCAATAACCTTTTTTGCCATTCTTAAACGTTCTCCACATGCAGGAAATCAAGTTCTACTGGCGTTTCTCGACCGAAGAACGACACCAACACCCGAACCTTTGCCCTTTCAATGTCAATCTCGTCGACGGTGCCGATGAAGTCGGCGAACGGTCCCGTACGAATACGGACTTTCTCGCCAGGTTGGAAATTAAACTTCACCTTGGGGGCTTCTGCCTCCATACGGTTCATGATCTTGGCCACTTCGTCTTCCCGGAGGGGGGTAGGCTCGTTGCCCATACCGACGAATCCGGTCACCCCTGGCGTATTGCGAACAACGTACCAAGAATCCTCACCCATGATTAGTTGGACCAAGATATAGCCAGGAAAGACACGGCGCTCGACAGTGCGGCGTTTGCCATCTTTGATCTCGATTTCTTCTTCAGTAGGCACCACAACATCAAAGATCTTGTCTTGCATGCCCATGGTTTCAATGCGCTGTTCGATGCTGTGGCGTACTTTATTCTCGTAGCCAGAATAACAATGGACCACATACCAGGCCCGGCCGTCATCCTCGAAGGGGGCCACCTCCTCAAGAGTGTCCACTTCTTCATCGAGAATGATGGTACCGACCTCCTCATCTTCCATATCTTCAGTCGCGATTTCTACCGAGTCCTCTTCATCGACAACTGCCACCAGGCCTTCGTCTGAACCTTCTTCAGGGACCATCTCAGAGGTATCATCGGAGGTAGCCTTCGATTCTTCTTCGACGGCCTCTTGAGAGATCTCTAAGGAGACTTCCTCGGCACTCAATTCGCCATTTAGGATTTGTGCCTCTTCGACCTCTTCGGCCGTTGTTTCTTTGTCCATTTCCTTAATCATTTTGGATCACCAGATTACTGCTTCTTCACGTGCCAGTTTGTTCGAGAGTTATAGACTAGCTCTTCAGGGCGATCGGCGTTAAAAGTGTCCAACAATCCTAATCTCTTCAATTCCAATTTAGACACCAACGAGAAACTCGACCAAAGACTGGACCACATTGGAGAAAACAAAATCCAACGTGCCCAAGAACAAGGCCATTACTGCGGTGACACCAAGCACAATAGCCGTCAGCCGTTGGGACTCCTGCCTTGTTGGCCAGGTCACTTTGCGTAATTCGCCGCGTGTTTCCCGCAAGTAACGCACGACGGCATTTGGCTGCTCGGATGATTTTTTTGCTGATTTTGCTCGTGCCACAGTGATTCTTACCTCTTGACAATTTTTAATGCAAATTAAAACAGGGGGTGCAGGACTCGAACCCGCAACCTACGGTTTTGGAGACCGTTGCTCTGCCAAATTGAGCTAACCCCCTACAAAACCATGAAGAACGATGAAGACATCTATCTGGTCTCCCGATGTAACTGGTGTTTCCGACACCGAGAACAATATTTCATCAGTTCAATCCGGCCGGGATCATTGCGCCGGTTTTTTTCAGTTGTGTAATTACGCTCGCTACACACTGTGCAAGCCAGCGTGATAACTGAGCGGACCGCCTTCTTTGCCATCAAATACTCCGTTAATCCGGTGGAAGTACCACGAGTGGCATATCCGCCAGATTACGCTTTACTCGCTTATTCAAGAATCTTCGTGATGACGCCAGCGCCAACGGTGAGGCCACCCTCACGGATGGCGAAGGTGCTGCCCTCTTCCAGAGCCACTGGCGTGATCAGCTCCACTTGGAGATTCACACTATCCCCAGGCATGACCATCTCCACCCCTTCCGGCAGTGAGATCTCGCCCGTCACATCCATCGTCCGGATGTAAAACTGGGGCCGGTAACCGGGGAAGAAGGCCTTGTGCCGGCCGCCTTCATCCTTGCGCAGCACGTACACCTCGCTCATGAACTTGGTGTGCGGCGTGATGCTGCCCGGCTTGGCCAGCACCTGTCCCCGCTCAACCTCGTCCCGGTCTACCCCGCGCAACAGCAAGCCGGCGTTGTCGCCCGCTTCCACCTGGTCCAGCGTCTTGTGGAACATCTCCATCGAGGTCACCACCACCTTGCGGATGTCGTCCCGCAAGCCGACGATATCTACCTCTGCGCCCGGCTTCATTGTGCCTCGTTCCACTCGCCCCGTCACCACCGTGCCTCGTCCCTTGATGCTGAACACATCTTCCACCGACATCAGGAAGGGCTTGTCCACTTCCCGTAGCGGCTGCGGGATGTACTCGTCCACCACCCG
>DOXE01000427.1 GCA_003519205.1 Chloroflexota bacterium | reverse complement strand
GCCCTAAGCTCGCCCATTAGCCTTTCGCGCAACGCTCTGTCCAGCGATCCCAGTGGTTCATCTAGGAGCATCAAATTTGGGGAAGGAGCCAGAGCTCGAGCCAAGGCAACCCTTTGCTGTTCGCCTCCTGACAATTCGTAAACACGCCTATCGCCAAAACCAGCCAGGCTAACGAGGTCCAATACTTGATCGACCCGTTCTTTCTGTCTTTCAGGTTTCCAATGTTGCATTCGCAGACCAAAGGCAACATTTTGTGAAACACTCTTGTGCGGGAACAAGGCATAATCTTGGAATACCATGCCGAAACCACGCTTATGCACTGGAATACCGGTGAGGTCACGGCCACGTAAAAACAACTGACCGTTATCGGCTGTCTCTAATCCAGCGATGATGCGCAAAAGGGTCGTCTTCCCACAGCCGCTTGGACCGAGTAAGGCGACAATTTCACCCTGTTCCACCCTTAGTGTAATACCTTGCAGAACGGCGAGCGAGTCAAATGACTTTTCGATTCCATAGAGTTCTAGTAGCATAGCCGGCCGTCGGCCTCTTAAAACTCCCCAATGTCCGCAAAACGAAATCGTTCGATGGCTATGAAGCCGGTGGCACAAACGATCATTAAAATGGTGCTCATAGCCAATGCCTGGCCAAAGTTCAAAGCACCAGGCTGACCAAGAAATCTCTGGATCGCAATCGGCATGGTTAAGAAACCACTGTTAGGACGGATGATGAAGCTGGTTGCCCCGAATTCGCCCATACTAACCGTGAAGGCAAAAACGGCCGCAACTAACAATGCCCGGCTCATGATCGGTAGATCTACTTCTCGCCAAACTCGAATTGGTGAAGCCCCTGATATTGTCGCAGCCTCTCGAATGCTCGGTCGGATCCCTTGTAAGACTGGTAATAAACTACGTACGACGAAGGGAAGGGCTACTAAAGTATGGGCGATCAGGACTAACCAAGCCGACGTGCGCAAACGATCCATGGTTAGGACATAGGCAAATCCTAATGTGACGGCCGAAGCACCCAATGGCAACATGAATACCGGATCGAGCCACCCCCGCCAGCGATTAGGACTAGTTAAAAGCAGAGCACTCAATGACCCAAGAATTCCTGCAATTATCATCGTTAATACGGCATAACCAACTGAGTTCCTCACAGCTACCAAAGGCGGGACAAAGGTAATGCTGCCGCGTCGTAGTTCGGGCAAGGCCTGATAATAGGCAAAGGTTAGTTCACCTTGTCTGTTTAAAAAAGATTGTAACACAAGCGCCAGGAGTGGACTTAACATAAATAGGCCAAGTCCAGCAACCAACAACCCCCATACGATCTTTTGCGACCACTTTTGCGGCTTGGTAAGATTGGCCTGTTGTGGTCGAAAATCCAGGGGAACAATTGATCGCCTCTGCCAATAGGCATATAAGGCCATTAAGGCGAAAGTGAATATTATCTGTAATAAAGCCAGAATTGCGGCCACATCCGGTTTTAAAAAGGTCACATACTGGCGGTAGATTTCGGTTTCCATGGTGCTAAAGGAGGGCCCGCCGAGGAGCAAAATCACACCAAAACTTGTGAAGGTAAAGAGGTAGATAAGGATGGCCGAACTGGTAATAGTCGGCCGTAGCAGTGGAAGCGTGATCTCGAAAAACGCGCGGAAGGATGGCGCCCCGAGCATTCTAGCGCTTTCGTTCATTCTCGGATTGAGATTGGCCCAAAATCCGCCGACAAGCCTGATGACAACGGCCATATTGTAATATATGTGGGCTAGCAATATCGCAGCCAATGTTTGTTCCAGGCGAAGCGGTGCGCGCTGCAAATCAAGAGCCCCCATCAGGAGATCATTTATGGGACCACCAACACCAAATAAAGCACGGAACGCAGCAGCAACTACCACTGTGGGTAATACGAAGGGAACCGTTACTAAGGCCCGTAAGATCCCCTTTCCAATGAAATCATAGCGCGCAAATAGATATGCGAAGGGTAAACCAATGAGGAGCGTCAAAAGGGTTGAAAAGGTCGCTTGCCAGAAAGTAAACCAGAGGATCCTCAGATAATATGTTTTACTGAATAGCTCTTCGAAAGCTCCGAATGTCAAGCTCAGAGTGAAAATGTTGGCCAGTGGATAGAAGAAAAAAATTATCAGGAATATCAAGGGGACCAGGTACAGGATGTACCGCAAATTATAAGCTGTCTTTGACATCTCTCATTCCAACACGTTTAGTGTTTCCCTTTAGTAATGGGCGGTCAGGATCTGTTTAGCCGGGTGTCGTTGTCGATTTGTTCAATGACAGATTTATGGAGATTATCGAACGACAAGCACGCTGCAAGGGGAACGCTCGACGACGTGGGGGGTCACTTGTTCTGTGAAAATCCGCCCGAATATTCCTCTAGCGGCCGAAGCTCCGATTACCAACAAATCGTAACCACCTTGAAGTGCTTCCCGCATTATCTCATCGGAATCAACACCCTGAGCGATTTCAAGCTTGGCCTCCAATCCTTGATCGGCCAGGTATTGAGCGCTCCAACGGAGGTATCGAGCGATTGGTGTGTTTGTATGCAATAGCTCCTCTAAC
>DOXE01000453.1 GCA_003519205.1 Chloroflexota bacterium | reverse complement strand
GTTCTTCGGCCGCTTATACGGTATGTCCGACGATGAGATTCAGCGGCGTGGGCACCATCTGTTTGAAAGATTCGGCATGCCTGAAAACGCCGCTTTCCGCCGCTTAGGAGAATATTCGAAGGGAATGCGGCAAAAAGTAGGCATCATTCGGGCCATGTTGCACAGCCCGGCCGTTTTGTTATTAGACGAACCAACCTCGGCCATGGATCCCCATAGTGCCAAACTCGTTCGAGACGCCATTTTAGAGTTACGTGATGACAAACGATCCATCATCGTTTGCACACACAATCTTGCCGAGGCCGAATTATTAGCCGACAACATTGCCATCATCAATCATGGGCGCATTATCGCCCAAGATGATCCGGTAACGCTCAAGAGAGAACTGCTCGGCCGACGCCGCTTTGAAATACAACTCGATCGTTCTCCAGATGGGTTGGCGTCTGAACTCGACGATCTGGTCACCGTAGAAGAAGTGGAACTACAAACCATTCGATATGTAACCGATAATCCAGTCTTGACCAATCCACAAGTGGTGCGCCGCCTGGATGGTCTTGGCTTAGGGGTTGTCTCCCTCCACGAACTTTCGGCCACGCTTGAAGATGTTTACCTTAATATCGTTGCCGGAAATGCTGAGCCATCCTCTATNNAACACCTTCAACCGCTACGACTTGCGCATGGCCTTATTGATCACCAAACGCGAGGTCCGCGATTCGTTCCGTGACTGGCGGATCATCATTCCGATCGTCATCCTCACCCTGGTCTTCCCGGCCTTGGCCACCTTTACAGCCCGGGTGCTATTCAATTTTACAGCCCAGTATGGTGCCGGCTTGGTCAGCGATCGGCTGGTTCCATTTTTACTACTTATCGTTGGATTTTTCCCCATGTCATTCTCCCTGGTGATTGCCTTGGAAACCTTTGTTGGCGAGAAGGAGCGCAAAAGCCTCGAACCTCTTTTATCAACGCCGCTGACCAATTCACAGCTATATGTGGGCAAGGTCCTGGCAGCCCTTATCCCGCCCATGATTACCAGTTACCTGGGTATCACTGTCTACCTAATCGGCCTGTTTGTTGCCGCCAACTGGGCCATTCCAACCGAGTTGTTCATCCAGATACTTCTTTTATCCACCTTACAAGGCGTCATCATGGTGGCTGCAGCGGTCATTGTCTCCAGCCAGACTACAAGTGTTCGAGCTGCCAATTTATTGGCCAGCTTTATCATCGTACCGATAGCACTCTTATTACAATTGGAAGCAATTGTTCTCTTTTGGGGAAACAGTCAAGGTCTTTGGTGGCTCATCTTGGCTCTCACGGTCACGGCCGTGATCTTCATCCGCATGGGCATCAAAATATTCAATCGCGAGGAGTTATTGGGTCAGGACATCGATACTTTACGCGTTTCCTGGACGATGCGGCAATTTAGAGATCGAATCTTCGCCCGTGATGTTGACGGCCGTTATCCTGGACCATTTCATTGGTATCGAGATAACTTCACTTTGATACCGAAATTGGGATTGCCCAGTGGAACATTATTGATCTCCTTGGTCGGGGCCATCGTACTGGGCTTTGCCCTTTCGTCCCAGTATCCTCTCCCTGAAGAAATACAGTCCACACTGTCAGGCGCAGACATCGCCAAGAATACCTCTAACCTGCAATTCATGTTCTCACGGCTGCCGATATCAATATTCATGCAAAACATCAGGGTCATCATCCTGGCTGCCTTTCTCGGCATCATCACTTTCGGCGTAACGGATATCCTCATCTTTATGCTCCCATGGCTCATCGTCGGTTTTTTGGGTGGCCAACTGGCCATTTCTGGCGAGAATCCCTTGATTTTTCTCCTATCGGCTATCGTTCCTCATGCCATCTTTGAATTGCCGGCCTTGTTGCTAGCCAGTGCTGCTGCCCTGCATTGGCACGCGTCGATATTAGCCCGGCCCGAGAATGGCAGCATCGGCGAAAACTGGGTGAATCTGGCGGCCGACTTCTGTCGCTTATTTATTAGTTTGGTCATTCCCTTGTTATTGATCGCCGCCTTCGTCGAAGCCTATGTCACTCCGAGAGTCATCCTTTTGGTTTATGGCGGATAGTTAACCCATACCTACGCCAACACAACGCCTGCCATTTGACTCCCTCCCAACCACCCAACACTGACCTGATTCCGGTTTGCCGGGCCTTATCCCTCTGGTAAACTTGCGCCCATGGGTCAAAGTGGATTCGCAAGATTCCTGGTAGCGATGATCGCCATCTTTTTGGTCTTTCTGGCCATTGCCATTGGCTGGTTAGTATTGAGAGGAGATTCGAGTCTGTTGCGGAACGTAATCATCGAACACACGATGATTACGCCCAATGCGGATGGTGACCTCGACGCAACACCGGTGAGCTACGAACTCAGTCGAAACGCTACAGTATCGATCTTTTTAGAGGATGAAGAGGGACAGCGCTATTATTTTCGGCAGGAGCAACCGAGAGGTATCGGCGAATACCAGGTTCTTTTCAGCGGCATCGTCGAAGGATATGAATTGCCAGGAGAGGAAATAGAAGGACAGATACTGGCTCGATTGTTGCAGGATGGCGATTATACCTGGACGATCACGGCCGTCGATAAGGATGGGATCGAAGAGAGTGTCTCCGGCCCCTTAACCATCGCGGAAGCCGACGATCAACTCCCAGAAATCCGCAACTTCAGCCTGGATAAGAGGGTTTTTACGCCAAATCAGGATGGCATCGATGATCGGGTGCAAATTCAATTTTTCTTGCCCAAGGAAGTGACGAGTACTCGTGTTTTTATCATTACTCCAGAAGGCGCAGAGCTACCAGTAGCCGAACTGGAACGAGAGGTCGAGCCTGGTTCGCCTGGAAGGCATTACTTCGATTATGAGGCTGGGGTCGATAATAAGGCGACCCCGCCACCTGACGGGGATTATCCTGTTATTGCCGTGGTCGAAGATGCCGAAGGTCAAAAGATCAGAGTTGAGGACTCCCTCACCCTTCAGTATGGTGGGGTGCCTAGAGCTGAGATCATTTCTCCTCCGGTGGGTGACACGGTTGAATTCAGTACCACGGCCATTCCCTTATGTGAATCGGTAACTTTCACCTTGACTGTGCAGAACTACGGAACAACGCCCATCCGAACAACCGGTCCAGCTCCTGGCACGGTTTATGATTCTGACTGGAACTATAACACGCTTGGCTGGCATACTGAATCAGGCGCTTGGCGAGTGGCCATCGGCTACGAAAACGAGATTTCTAATTATCCATACCGTTGGGCTTTAGGTGACTTAGAAGACTTGGAGAAAATTGGCGACCATTACTATTTGATGCCTGGCGAGAGAGCCGTTGTCACCGGAACCATTCGTCTGGTTGGACCTTTTGGCGAACGAAATCCCCAACCGGTTTGGGGGGGGCTTATCCACGAAGATGTGGAGATCTCCCAATTCAACAATCGCGTCGATCCGCACGATATTCTGGTAGACATCGCCGATGAGACGAATATGATCGAATGTGAACCAAGGGAAATTCCGGCCGTCAAATCTGCGGCATCAAATTAAGGGTCATAGTAGGAGGGACGGAAAATGTCAGCCACGACTAAATCAGGTTTGTTATTCGGGGTAATCAGCTTCTTGGCCAACCTCGGCATTGGTGTCCTTTTGGCCATTTGTGCACCATTATGTGGAATTGTCTGGGGGGCTGGGGCTGGCATTTTGAGTATCATCTGGTCTGTTCCAGACGATAATGGGGGAACGCCTGCTAAATCCGGAGCCATTGCCGGTGGAATCGCCGGCATTGGAGCAGTTCTTGGTCTCTTCATCGGCATGATCTTCCAATTTACTGTATTAGGTGGACAACAAACAGCTACCCAAGTTTCCCAGCAGTTATATGAACAACTGGGTCTACCTTCTATGGCTGGTGACGTGGTCCCGCTTTGGCAATGGACAGGATTTTTTCTCTCGAGTTGTTGTATCAGCTTATTTAACATATTGATCATGGCTGGAGCAGGTGCCTTAGCAGCCCACTTATTCAGTTCAAACCGTGGTAAAACCCAGCCGGTTATGTAACAATTCATTGCATTATGTTTGCTTGCTAAGGAAGATTGTTTGAAGTATCATGCCATTGTCGTGCAACGGAGACACCCTTAATGGGCATACACCGTACTACTTTCGAGTCCTTTTTTTCACCGACATACATAGTTATTTGGAGGAGAACTATCCATGAACCCCAAAAAATTTAGTTGGTTATTAGTTGGTTTGCTGATTGTCCTACTGACTCTCGTCGCTTGTCAGGCCGAGCCTGAACAGGCCACGGTGGAGGTCACCCGGATTGTTGAACAAGAGACGGAAGTTGAGGTACCGGTTGAAGTAACGCGTATCGTCGAAGAAGTAGTGACGGAGGTCGTCACCGAAGAGGTTATGGTCGAAGAAGCACCGCTGGGCTCGGAGGAACGGCCGATCAAGGTATTATTTGTGCCTTCGGTCGAAGTCGATGCCATCATCTCCGGTGGCGAGATCCTGGCTCAGGCATTGGAGGATGCCACCGGCTTAGTATATGAAGTGAGCGTGCCTACCAGCTACGCCGCCACCATTGAGGAAATGTGTGCTTCACCCGACGACACCGTCGGCTTCATCCCAGCCCAGGGTTACGTGTTGGCCAACAACCGTTGCGGTGTTACCGTGGGTGGAGCCGCCGTCCGGTTTGGCTTAGCCTGGTACGCGGCTCAGATCGTAGTACCGGCCGATAGCCCAGCCGAGTCCATTGAAGACTTGGATGGCCTGACCTGGGGTATTCCTGATTTTGGTTCAACCTCCGGCTATCTCTATCCTACCGCGATGTTTGGTGAAGCAGCTGTGGAGCCAGGTGAGATTGTAGAGTCTGGTTCACACAACAACGCCATGTTAGCCGTATACAACGGCGAAGTTGATTTTGCCACAGCCTTCTTCAGCCCCCCGTTGCTACCCTTTTACGAGCGCCAATGGACCTACGGTGTCGATGACCCGGAGATTTGGCGCGAGTGCCCCGAAAGCCCGGTGCGCAATGAAGAGGGACGAACATTTGCCTGCGGTGATCCGGCCGAGGGTGGCTACCGCGTATTGGATGCCCGCGCCTCAGTCGCCGACACAGCCCCGGATATTTTCGACGAGACCCGAATTCTGGCATTAACGGATCAGATTCCAAACGATACCGTTTCATTTGGCCCCGAGTTCCCACTCAGTACGGCCAATGAGATCGCCAGCGCTTTGGAGGAGTGGGTCAGCGAAGATAATCCAGACTGTTTGGAATCCATTTGCAGCGAAGAGTTTTACAATTGGACCGGAATCGAGGCTGTTACAGATAGCTTCTATGACCCGGTTCGCTTCCTGATGGATTCGCTTGGCATTTCCGAAGAAGACGTGCTGGGCGGCTAAGGAAAATTATCGCTTGATGTTGAAGCCGGGGGACGTTGGATGTCTTCCCGGCTTCCTTTTATATTCCAATTCGCGAGCAGGACCTGTCGCCATCCTGGCTTGGGTTTGACTGTTCTCCTCAGGGGGTTCGTGTGCTGCGCATTCGGAATCTGGATAAAGTCTATAGCGACGGCACGGTTGCGCTAACAGATGTCAGCTTTGATGTGCCGGAAGGCGAGTTTGTTGCCGTAATCGGCCTGAGCGGTTCAGGCAAAAGCACCCTGCTTCGTTGTATCAATCGTCTTATCGATCCCACAGCAGGGGAAATCTGGTGGAACGATATCCAATTATCCCACGTCACGGGAGAAGAGTTGCGCCGGGCCCGCCGCCGTATCGGCATGATTTTCCAACATTTCAACCTGGTTGACCGTTCCAGCGTCTTAACCAACGTGCTCAGTGGGCGTCTCGGCTACGTTAACTCTATCGCCAGCGTCCTCGGCCGTTTCCCTAAGGAAGATGTCCAGCGAGCGTATGCTAATTTAGATAGAGTGGGCATCCGTGAGAAGGCCGAAAATCGAGCCGATGAATTAAGCGGTGGTCAGCGGCAACGGGTGGGCATCGCCCGCGCCTTAATGCAAGAGCCTGGCTTACTGCTGGCTGACGAACCAGTCGCCAGCCTCGATCCTGCCCTGGCTCATAGCATCATGCGCCACCTTCAGTTGATCAATCGCGAAGACAAAATTACAGTATTGGTTAGTTTGCATTTCTTGGACCTGGTGCAGCAATACAGCACCCGGGCCATTGCCCTTAATGAAGGGCGTCTGGTCTTCGACGGCGCACCACATGAAATCGACGACGATAAATTCCTTGAGATCTACGGCCAGGAAGCAGAACGAATCGGCTAGATCTTTTGTTACTGACCGCCGGATGATGGCCAGCCAGAACAACGCAGCATGAATGATAATCACAATGATCGCTGGAAAAAGCTGCGGAATGTATTAATTGGGGTAGGAGTAGTCATTCTATTTGCCTATGCCATCCAAAAAACCCAGATAAACTTGGAGGAGCCGTTAGAGCCAAGACGACAAGAGAATTTACAGGGCTTGATTAGGGATCTAGCCCAACCCGACCTTCTCACATACAATAACCAGACGCGCAGCACGATCATGTC
>DOXE01000223.1 GCA_003519205.1 Chloroflexota bacterium | reverse complement strand
ACGCACATCGGCAAAGTCCAGGTTAATCAGGCCGGGAACAGTAATCAACTCAGAAATACCTTGAATGCCCTGACGCAACACATCGTCAGCGGTGCGGAAGGCCTCCGTCATACTGGCCTTCTTATCGACAATCTCCAGCAGGCGGTCATTCGGAATGACAATCAGGGTATCGACCTTCTCTTTAAGAGCTTCAATTCCTTCCATCGCCAAATTCTGACGGCGACTGCCTTCAAAGCCAAAGGGGCGAGTCACCACGCCGATGGTCAATGCACCGGATTTCTGAACTAACTCGGCAATAACCGGCGCGGCGCCGGTACCAGTGCCGCCACCCATGCCACAAGTGACAAACACCATATCGGCCCCCAAAAGTACCTCCTCCAATTCCTGAGTGGACTCCTCGGCTGCCTTCATGCCGATCTCGGGATTGCCGCCGGCACCCAGGCCCCGGGTCAATTTATCGCCGATACGAATGCGCTGGGGAGCCGCGCTCATCAGCAGCGCCTGGGCATCGGTATTGACCGCCAGAAAATCTACCCCGCGCAAGCCCTCGGCAATCATGCGGTCGACCGCATTACTGCCGCCGCCGCCCACGCCCACCACCTTAATCTGGGCGAAATTTTCCGGTTGCATTGATTGATTACTTCCATTTTTAGACATGATGTTCTCTCCTTGGCAAATAAGCGCCTAACATAATCATCCCGGTAGAAACACTTTCAGCCATGATGGCATCTTGAAAGAGTTGTTTGTGGGCTGCTGAACAAGTTGAGGCAGGTCGTGCTTGACACCCCAATCTAACAGGCCAACACTGGTGGCAAAAGCCGGACTATGCAGGGAGTCAACTAAACCCACCAGGTTTTTCGGCTTTGCGACCCTGGAAGGAACACCGAGCACCTGCTGGGCAACTTTTCCAATACCTCGAAGCTGAGATGCGCCGCCGGTAAGTACGATACCAGCCGGTAGGAGACCTTCATATCCAGAGCGTTTGATATCCTGGAGGATCATATGAAAGATCTCCTCGATTCGAGCTTCGATAACATAGGCCAAATCTTGCCGGCCGACCTGGATCTTTTCCCCTCCAAAAGGTTCTACCGTAAATACAACGTCAGGGTCAATTTGATCTGGCCGGCTATCCCCATATCTGATCTTCACCTCTTCAGCCACTTCATAGGGTACGCGTAAGCCGATAGCGATATCGTTAGTCACGTGAAATCCACCAACTGGCAGAACCCTGGTATGCCAAACGGTGCCCTGCATATAGAGGGCGATATCGGTCGTTCCGCCACCGATATCGGCAACAATTACACCCATTTCTTTCTCGGTAGGTTCCAAGACAGCCTCGCCAGAGGCTAACGAATTCAAAACGAACTCTTCCACCTCAATACCGACATTGTCGGTCGTACGGCTGAGGTTCATTAATGCGGGGGAGGCGGCAGTAACGATATGGGCCTCGACCTCTAAACGGTAACCATGCAAGCCGATTGGGCTACGGACTTCATCCTGGTCATCCAGGGTATATGAGCGGGGAACGAGATGAACGATTTCTCGATTATGAGGTAGGGATATTGCCTGTGCAGCATCTAATGCACGCTCAATATCTTCGTGTGTCACACCATTTCCATTTCGCCCAATAGCTACAACGCCCCGGCTATTAGTCGAGCTGATATGCTCGCCCGCCATACTTACAAAGGCCCTAGATAGATCGTAACCAGAGGTTTGTTCGGCCTGCTCGACAGCTTGGGAGATGGCGAGCGTTGCTTGGGCAACGTCGACAATCATACCCTTGCGCATTCCTTTTGCTGGCTCTTGACCGAGACCAATGATCTGGACCTGGCCCTGGCGAAGTTCTCCCACCAACGCACAGACCTTTGTCGTTCCAATATCTATGGCAAAAATTACACCTTCCATCGCAATTTTCCCTACTTTTCAGCTAGTTGCCGTTGGCCATGTAATATGGCTTGGCCTGGTTGCGAACGCTGATGTAAGCAGGCGTTACAGCCCTTGACAACAAGTCTTCAACAATAGTTTCATAGACAACCAACTTCTGCTCCATATCAGGGCCACTACCAAAATAGGCCCGCCAACCTCGACCATCTTGATAACTCAAACCAATGCCCGGTTTGAAGTAAAGTCGGTCAATATTTGGCCTTAAATTACGCAATTTAAGCGCTCCAACGAGTACTTCTTGCGCCACATAAGCTTGCTCCTCTACAGGTTCACCAACTTCTGCTTTAATAACCAGCAAGTCGGCGCTCTCCGACCGGGATTGAATCAGCAAGCCATTCTCATTTATCCAATAACTTTTTCCATTTTGTTCCCATAAGGCAATCGGGCTATCTTCTGCAATCTGAATATCTACTTTATTGGGCCATTCCAGCACAACTGTCGCCGAAATGACCCCAGGTATTTGTTTGATTTGAGCGGCAGCATCATTGGGATCGGCACCGAATATATGGATACCTGCCAAACCGCTTTTTGAAACGACATCAGAAGAAGATATCGTCTTGTTACCTGTCACCGGAATACTCGTCAAATAAAAACTCTCATCCTGCCCGACCATTACAAAAGCCCAAATACATACGGACAACAGAGCTAGGCTGAGCCATCGGGCCGAGGTAACCAGTTTCTTTATCGCCTCTGTCGGTAGGCGATATCTTCGCTGATTTCGCCGCCGACGTTTCTTGGCCGCTCGTGGAACGACGATTTTTGGCAAGGCTGCCGCACCAGATGCCTTCATGTGTTGCATCTTTGGTTGTTTGCGTAGCTTTCTTCTTCTAGACACTATCTTCGATCTCATAGGAAGTCTTTAATTTTGATTTCACTTCACTTCGTTCCAAAGCCAATTCAATCAACCGATCAAGTAACTCAGGATAGCTAAGACCTGATGCTTCCCAAAGCTTTGGATACATCGATATCCGAGTGAAGCCAGGGATGGTGTTGATCTCATTGATATAAATGCGCCCATCATCTTTATCTTGGAGAAAATCTACCCTGCCTAAACCGGCGCCATCTATTGCCTGAAATGCCTTAACCGCCATCTGTTGGATCTGGTTAGCTGTATCTGGATCCAGTTCGGCCGGGATAATGAGCTCTGAATCGTCGCTAACATATTTGGCAACATAATCGTAAAATGATCTACGGGGTTTGATCTCGCCAACGACACTGGCTACCGGATGGTCATTGCCAAGGACTGACACTTCCAACTCCCGGCCATTGATACCTTGTTCGACGATCAAACGCCGATCATAATGTCCAGCTTCATTGAGCCCGGCGGTCAATTCTGACCGATTTGTACATTTACGAATGCCGACACTAGAGCCAAGGTTGGCCGGTTTTGTAAAGACAGGATAGTTTAAGGTTGACTCAACCAATTGGAGGATTCGCTCTTTTTCCTGGAACCACTCAGACCTTAAGACCAGAATCCAGGGAAGAACCAACAGACCATGGGCTACCATTACTGCTTTGAATATTGCCTTGTCCATACCGACGGCTGATCCGACAACTCCTGCTCCGACATAAGGAATTCCAGCCAATTCCAACAAGCCCTGGACTGTACCATCTTCACCATAC
>DOXE01000144.1 GCA_003519205.1 Chloroflexota bacterium | reverse complement strand
TGGTCTAAAAGGCTAAAGGGTGAAGTCCGCCTTCATAAGTTCAACCAGTATGTTTTCTTCGAGCAATGGTTAGCCTTAAAGAAATATGCCAATGATAGAGGTATCAAGATCATCGGAGATGTACCAATATTTGTCGCCTTCGATAGTGCCGACGTTTGGGCTAATCCCGAATTGTTCTACCTGGATGACAAAGGGTTTCCGACCGTCGTTGCTGGAGTACCCCCTGACTATTTTAGCAGGACTGGCCAACGATGGGGAAATCCCCTCTATCGATGGGATAGGCTTGCCGAGGATGGTTATGCCTGGTGGAGTGAGCGTCTGCGTATGATCTTTACCCAGGTCGATATCGTTCGAATTGACCATTTTAGGGGATTCGAAGGCTATTGGGAGATCCCCGCCTCTGAACCAACAGCCGAAGTCGGTGAATGGGTAAAAGGACCAGGGGAAGATTTTTTTGAATCCGTGCAACAGGTATTGGGTGATTTACCAATCATTGCGGAAGATCTAGGTGTCATTACCCCGGAAGTGGAACAACTGCGAGATAGATTTGAGTTTCCCGGTATGAAGATCCTTCAGTTCGCCTTTGGCGGGGAACGAAAGAGTAGTTTTTTACCGCATAATTACGGCCGTAATTTTGTGGTCTACACGGGCACTCATGATAATGAAACGACGATGGGTTGGTATCGTAATGCAGAGCGAGATGAACAAGATCACGTTCGCCGATACCTGGCTCGGGATGGGTTGGACGTTTCGTGGGATCTGATTCGTCTGGCTTTCTCGTCGGTGGCTGATACGGCCGTTGTTCCCATGCAAGATCTAATGTCGTTGGGTAATGAAGCGCGAATGAATTTTCCGGGTAAGAGCGGTGGTTGGTGGACATGGCGCTATACTCCAGAGATGTTAACCGACTTCATCGCCTACCGGCTGCGCGAGATTAGCGAGCTTTTTGAAAGGACACCCGAAGAACAAGAGGACAAATCTGCCGATCAGGAGTGATGCTCATTTTGNNGATCCTACTATCGGTTGTCGTTTTGGTTTTAGCTGGGATGACGATTGGATTCGAGATGGCAGGTGTCGTCGTCGGAGTCTATTTCTTAAAACCTTTGACGACCCTTTCCATCTTATTGATCGCGGTTATTGCCCTTCGACCGCCATCGGTTCGCTATAAGTGGATGTTGATCTTTGGATTAGCTTTTTCATTGTTGGGCGACGTCATCCTTATGCTGCCGTTTGATCTGTTTATCTTTGGCTTGCTGGCCTTCCTGGTGGCAAATTTCTTTTATATCATCGCTTTTATCTCAGTGGGTGGCTTTTATAAACCTGTAAAAACGACCATACCATTCCTATTTTATGGACTGATCTTGCTCGTTTACATGTGGTCAACCCTTGGCGACATGCGATTTCCGGCTCTGATTTATACTTTAGTCATCCTGACCATGTCGTGGCAGGCCTATGGCCAATGGAAGCAGACAGGGGAGAGGCGAGCCTTTCTGGCGTTTATTGGCTCTTTATTATTCATCGCCTCCGATTCAGCTCTGGCCATCAACAGATTTGCTAATCCCATTGAGCTGGCGCCACTGATCGTTCTGGGCACTTACTACCCAGCTCAATGGCTAATTTCCTTATCGGCCGGATCAGACCACCCATGAGCCATGGTTTGACATTACCACCCCACTATGGCAGAATTTCCCTGGTTTATGATTCTTAATTGAGCCCCCGTAGCTCAGAGGATAGAGCGTCGGCCTCCGGAGCCGAAGGCCCGTGTTCGAGTCACGGCGGGGGTACTGATTTTATTTGCCCCACTGTTAAGCGCCGCCCCCGGTGCGTTTTTTAGTTAATTTCCTAGATCTTCGATCGCAAATCTCAAGAATGGCAATTCGCCATTGCCAAGTAACGGGGGATTCTTAAATTTAGCAGTCTCCTAAGATTTTGGACTGATAATCTCAAGGCGGATAGTACTTACCTCACATTGTTGGCTAAGTACCATTAACATAAACTTGAAGATATCCAGTGGAGCGCGTTTCTTAAAGGCAATCAGTTCTCTTCAAAAGCGGATCACCAAAAATGTGAGGCTAATCATGCCCAAGTATCGTAGAGCATCTATTATCTTGCTTTCTATTGCCATTTCGTTTTTGTTACTCGTAGTTGTCCTAGGATCATCTGCCCAGGCCTCTGAGTTAGCTTCAACTGGAAGAAACAATACGGACACAATTGGGCAAGACTTCGATGAAATGGATCGACTCCTGCTAGTAGTTGATCGTTGGCTATTAGATCAGAGTCAACTCAAAGCTGCCGAGTCTGATACATTGGCACCGAATATATTGCCTTCTACGACATTGACGATCGCCAATATAAGTTCGATATGGGCTCCAATCGATAAGCTTAATCCCAACACGGGTCCAAGGGTATTTGTTGTAGAAGCAGAAGTAAGCAATATCGGCAGCAATACGGCCGAAACTGTTAGCGTGACCCTTGATTACAATGAAGACCCTAGCAACGATTGGGTCATGGTTAACGGTGAAGAACCGGTGCGAACTATTCCCAGCCTCGATCCAGGGCAGAAGTATTACGCTTATTGGTTTGTCAGCTATCCAGGCCTTAATATGCAGTCTCACCAATACACTATTACAGTTGATGCTGCCAATGCCCTTCCAGTATCGACTGCAGACAATGCTTTTAATACTCCTGGGCTTTCCACAACCGTCCAGACCCGAGAGTATCAACCCACGGGTAATAATGGCCCGGTAACAGCTAACACGAACGTCGTCGTGGGCGTCGCCTACACCATCACGGTAGAATATGACGTTGGCAAAAATCCTAATGAATTGACATATAGCCCGGTGGGCAACGTCAATTTTGATCCCAGCGCCACCAGACTCCTATCGACGACAATAAGCTTCCAAAACAGTCAGGGGNNACACTGCGATTAGATATCAATCAGATAATTCGAATAAATACGATAAGGAATATTGCGATACCCAAAGCGTCATTCATATCACCGGAACCAATACAATATCCCTTTCAAAATCTGCCAGTAGCGGAATCGTTCTGCAGGATGATTTCCTGACTTATACGATCACATACACTAATTATGGCACTGTGGATACGGAAGCAGTCTGGATTTGGGATGAAATCGATCCGGCACTTGCTTCGGTCGTGGCTAATTCAAAAATCCCGACGCCGACTTTATCGGATGGGCGTGTCGCCTGGTTCCTGGACAAGGTTCCGGCGGGAAGTTCCGGAACTTTGACCATAACCGCTCAGATCGATGGGAATGGTCAAGACCTACCCGACGGTATATCCATCGTCAATAACGCCTATTTTGGCATCAATCAGGGTACCCTGCCATTTGTAAAGGCCATGACTAGCACGGTGACGAGCACGCTTGAAGCCCCTGCAATAACCATCGGAAAAAGTGATGGCTTGTCAATTATCGGAGCTGGGGAGTCGTTTACCTATACCATAAATCTGATAAATGATGGTAGTGTACCAGCAATGGGTCTGGTTCTAACCGATGTCTTGCCGGCCGGCGTCTCCCTAGTTGGCAACCCTTTCCCTGCACCAGACGAAGTCTCAAATGGCGTTATCAAGTGGTATTCATCGACATTGGGTTCCCTTGAACCCAACGGTGGGGCCCTGACAATTACTATTCCCGTATCAGTCGACACAGAAGTTGGTGACGGAAAGATCCTGACGAATTCGGCAGAAATTCAATACCAAAATGATATTGGTCATGTGTACCAACCCCTGACGGCCGAAGATACAACCATAGTCACCAAATTAGTGGCATATGTCGAAGGAATTGCCTTCGAGGATCTGGATGGCAACGGTACGAAAGATGTTCTCGAACCGGGCATCCCTGGCATAAAAGTCGAATTACCTGAGGCGATCTCTCCCACTGTAACCACCAATAGCAACGGATACTATTCTTTCCAGGTAAATGCTGGAAAACCAGTATCGGCAACTGCTAGCCTTCCGGCCGGATATTTCCGAACAACGCCTGGATTGGTATTTTTCCGGACCACTCTTGGGTTAACCAAAAATGTCAACTTTGGCTATGCCAAAGACAATTCAGCTTTTGGCGTGGTCTACGGGACTGTTTTTGAAGATGCCGACCAGAATGGGCTGCAGAACTTAAGTGAGGCTGGTTTGAGCGAAGTGGCCGTTGCCTCTACTGAAGCAACTACAACCCCCATGATGAGTAATAATTTGGGACAGTATACCCTGCGCTTCGATAACAATGGCTCTACAACCATTAGCGAAACGAACCCACCGGGATATGTTTCTACGACACCGGATATCGTAGCGGTCGATGTTATCACTGGTTCAAGCAACTCTTCACCGGTTGACTTCGGGGATTTCCAGGGCATTAAGATTACCGGCATGGTTTTTGAAGATAACAATTTAAATGGCGTGAATGACGGCGAAAATGGTGTGGCAGGGGATATAGTTCAGGCCAATGGTTTGTCGATGACCACCGGCCTCTCTGGCGTCTATACATTTTATTTAAGCACAGATGGCCAGCCGATAACGGTCACTGAAACTGACCCGCCTGGATATATTTCGACCAACGCGGTTCCGGGATCAGAATTCGTGAAAATTGACAACGATACTTTGCATATCTCCAACCCCGTATCTAGCACGGTGTACACTAGCGAATTTGGCGATGTGATGGCGGCCGATTTATCCATCTCAAAAACAGGGGTTCCTGATCCTGTGGCAGCCGGTGGTATCTTGACTTATACCATTGTCTATACAAACGATGGCCCTTCTGATGCAAATGATGTTGTCATCACCGACACCCTTGACGATCATGTCTCCTTTTCGGGATTGGTGAGCGTAAATCCACCCATGGACAACTTCAACCAATCAGGCCAAATCCTGACTTGGACAAAATCATTGGTTAACTCCGGGACTTCTGGTGAAATTGTCTTCAATGCGACTGTACAACCTGATGCTTTGGGCGTGATAACCAATACCATTCAAATAAGCGCCAGTACGGCCGATCAAAAACCAGAAAATAACCAGGATCAAATCACGGTATCGATCGGTGACCCAACCAAAGCCACTATCTACGGTTATGCTTTTGAAGATATCAATGGAAACGGAGAAAAAGATAGTGGTGAGCCGGGAATTTCGGGTGTTGTTGTGAAATTGGATCAAATTATTACTGCTACAACAGATGCCGGAGGTTTGTACTTCTTCACCACATCTGTGTCCGGTACGCATGCGGTTGTAGAAACCCAACCACCTGGTTACCTCTCGACAACGCCCGATGAAGTACACTTGGCTGTAATGCTGGGAGAAATTTATCGAGTAGACTTCGGCGACGCGCCTGACGATGCGGGATTTGCAGCTATCTATGGTACGGTCTTTGAAGATTCCAATAGCGATGGTACCTGGGATGTTAGTGAGACAGGGCTTGAAAATGTGACTATCACCCTGAGTGCGACAGAATCGATAAGCACCGATCTCTATGGCCGGTTTACATTCTCCACTACGATTACCGGCGATCATACGGTTGTCGAAACCGACCCGGATTATTACTTCTCAACCACACCTAATACGGTAACTGTTGATGTTGAGTTAAATAAGGGTTATCAAGTAAATTTTGGAGATGTTAGGGCAGATATGGCGCGTTGTCCAGCCGATGCATTCGAGGAGGACGATGCTAATAACCAGGCAAAAGATTTAACTGTAGGTAGGGTCCAAAAACATGATTTTTGTGATGATGCCGTCGATTGGACGAAAATATCGGTTATTGCCGGCCGTACCTATACGATAACAACTTCTTCATGGGGGCAGAGGGCTGATACGTTTTTGGCCTTGTTCGACCTTGATGGTCAAACTTTGCTGGCTGCCAACGACGACTATGCCGGTTCCGGTGATTACTCCTCCCAGCTCATGTGGAAGGCTACGGCAACAGGCGAGCTTTTCGTCCGTACGACGAACCGTGTAAACCTCGAAGGTTTTCTTACCGAGTACGACATAAGGGTCGACGAAGAGAAGGGTCACTTTTTGTTTTTACCAATACTGGTCAAAAACCAAGGTCCTACGGCGGGATTCGGTCAGCCGGCATTGTTCAGTATAGCCAACTTAGAACCGAGTTTTGTTGCTCCGGATGAGCCAGATGGCCCAATGGGGGAGATATTTCATGCTTGCCCGGATTCCTTCGAGATAGATGATACCTGGCAACAGGCAAATAGTATCGAAGCCGGTGTACCCCAACTTCACTGGTTTGACAGTGATCCTATCATCTATGCGGCCGATAAAGACTTTGTTTCATTCGACCTACAGACCGGGCAAGAGATCACTTTCACAGTTACTTCAACTACCACAGAGGTTCTACTTGAGTTGTATGATGACCAGGGTAACTTCATGGGATTGTCTGGTACAGATTTATTGCATATTGAGGGTGTCCAGGTTGGAAAGTATTTCTTAAGCGCCAGCCCAATTGCAAAGGTATCGGGCTGTAAGGATGAAACAGGATATCAGCTACTGGCGGCGAAGAATGCCCAATATGTTCTGCATCTGCCAATCATCATTAATTGAGATATGAACAAGGCCCAAATGTGATGACAGGTCCTTTATATTGATTGCCTAGCAGGTCAATTAAGAGCACAGAGCTCATTTTAAAACCGCAGAAAAGCGTCAGCCCATCATAGAGCTGGCGCTTTTATGTTGATTGGATTAGCTGTAAATAATGATTCTTGCCGCTGCCGATGAATCTGGGCACAATCATAATGTTATGCCAAGAACAACGCGGATCATACGCCGCCAGCACTTGCAGGAAAAACGAAAACATCAAGGTCTAAAGACCTTTTTCAAAGTGGTCGTGATCGTTTTTTTGGTCCTGCTGGTGACAAGTACCTTGTTTACTTTAGTTGGCCTGGTTGGTGTTGCTGCAGCTTACGATGAATTCACTCGTCAATTGCCCGATTATGGCGAAGTTGAGCGACTTGGCCAAGACACGGAATCGACATTTGAAACGACCAAGATCTATGCTTGGGGCGATGACCCGGATGGCGACGGTTATCGAGAGTTGGTCCTAATCAATGAAGTTATCGATCCGCTCGGCGGAGACAGGCAGTGGTTGACATTGGAGGAAATGCCCCGATCGCTCATCGATGCGACTATCGCCATCGAGGATAGAACCTTTTGGACCAACCAGGGTTTTGATTTACAGGGCATTGGGCGTGCTTTCTACGAATATGTCTGGTTAGGTGGACAAATCCAGGGTGGATCTTCAATCACCCAACAATTGGTCAAGAATACCCTGATTGAAGAAGAGCGCCGGATTGTGGGTGAGAGAATTAGTATTGACGACTATCGTCGTAAAGTGGAGGAATTACTACTGGCGCAGCGGCTGTCCCAGGTATACACAAAAGAACAGATCCTTGAATGGTATTTGAACACCAACTTTTACGGCAATTTAGCGTATGGCGTAGAGGCGGCTGCCCGGGTGTACTTTGACAAAACGGCCGCCGAACTCACTTTAGCTGAAGCCGCCATGTTGGCGTCAATTCCCCAATCCCCGGCACTAAACCCCATTGACAATTTTGATGAGGCCAAGGCCCGCCAAGAATTGGTTCTGACATCCATGCTCAGGGAGGACTTAATCAGCCGGGAAGCCTGGTTGGCGGCTAAAACCGAACCTATCCAAGTTTCTCCGGGTATTGAGGAGCGATTCGATATCATCGCTCCTCATTTTGCCCAGTATGTGCGTAAACAATTAGAGCAAACTTATGGGCCAGAGATGGTCTTAAGGGGGGGGCTTCGAGTTTATACCACTTTAGACCTGACATTGCAGCGCCAGGCTGAATGTGTGGCTCGTGTCCACGTGGCCAGATTATCTGGAGAGATCGGGGATACGCTCCCGGCCGATGAGCTAGCCAAATGTCCAGCCCTGGAATATCTGATGCCACTACGAGAATCTGACCAGGGAGTAGACCACAAAGTTAATAACGCAGCGGTTGTTGCCTTGGATCCGCGAACAGGCGAAATAAGAGCCA
>DOXE01000354.1 GCA_003519205.1 Chloroflexota bacterium | reverse complement strand
GCGTCTGGTGAACCTGGCTGCCGCCGAGGGGCACCCTTCAAGCGTCATGGATATGAGCTTTGCCAACCAGGCGCTCAGTGCGGTTTACATGATCCGTAATGCCGGTAACTTGGAAAAGACCGTATACACGGTACCTGAAGACATCGACCGGGAAATTGCCCGGATAAAACTGGCCGAGATGGGGGTTAAAATCGATACTCTGACGGCCGAACAGGAAAGATATCTAAGTTCCTGGGAAGAGGGAACTTAATGGCCTGATGAGTCAAGCCAAAGATTCGGGGGCCGATCCTATTTTTGGCTGGGTGCGAGTAGCCCGCATCTTTTCCAATATAATCAGCCCGCCAGTTATTATTGCTTCCTTGGGTCTGGCCTTGTCCTTACAGGAACTTCCAACCTGGCAGGGATTACTATGGGCGGCTGTATTTGGTTTATGCGTTTCGCTCGCACCTAGTCTTTTCGTTGTGTACATGTTGAGGAGTGGCCGCATATCCGATCTGCACATGAATACCCGGCGGGAAAGGCGCTGGCCTTACGTGACGAGTGTTCTGGGGTCAGCGATTGCTTTAGCTCTGATCATGCTCTTCGGAGGCCCCGAGCTACTACGTTGCCTGGCAATCTTCAGCCTGATCGAGTTGGCGATATTAGGCTTTATCACAAATTTCTGGATGATCAGTATCCATGCCACGAGCATTACCGCCGCTACGGTAATCGTCGGTCTGGTCTATGGGCTTTTACCGGCTTTACTCTTATTACCCCTCGTGCTTTTGGTATCTTGGGTTCGTATGTATCTACGTCGCCACACCTTTGCCCAGGTGGGTGCGGGAATAACTTTGGGCGTGATGACCGTGTTCGTTATGGCACTAGGTGGATGTTTCGTTTAAATGGTTCATTATGTTTGAACAAGATCGAGTTTTAGTGCGCTTACAACAACGGGTATTGAAGGAAGAGGAAATCCTTGTTTGTTTTCTGACTGGCTCATACGGCCGGGGAACGCAGGACAGCTATTCTGATCTCGACGTGACCCTCGTATTTGCTAACGAAGATATCAGAACATCCTATTTCGAAGGACGCCATGGATTCGCCCAATCAATCTTACCCTACGTGCCAGCCAAGTCATTTGATGCCACACACATCCGGCCTTTCTTTCACATCACGCTCTATGCCAACGGAGCGAAGGTTGACTATCTATATGAAACCAAGACGACGCTACAACCGGCACCCTCGGTTCGTGAAATAAGGCTCTTGAAAGATAAAGATGGCTGGGGACAAGGATTTTTAGAGTTGTCCTCCCAACAGCCAGCCGCCATTCCCCGGCCGACAATATCAGTTCAAGCCTTAAAGGAATTGGACGATCGATTTTGGGTGATGTTCATGGATATTTACCGGCAATTGCGACGGGGCGACTACGACCAACCGTTTGGGAAATATTTGCAGTTACTATATTTCACAATACCTGAATTGCTGGCCTTGNNTTTATTCCCGATCAAGCCTTCGAGAGGGAGATAATGAAGCTCTCAGGATCTTAAGTTCAAAGGAATATTGCCCGAAAACCCTCTCTACTTCTGCCAAAATTGCCAAGAAGGATAATCTCAAGACAACTTATTCGGAACCAACATCAGGTTACTATAGACCGGACCATCCCGAATCCAAAAAGCCAGATCTGGCTGCATAAAATTCGAGAGAGTTATTTTAACCCAAATCCCTGATCGGCTAAGATACCACGAAGTCCAGGACGAATTGGCCGGGATACTCTTCGGGCAGAATGTTCCAACCAGCCGTACTCTTCTACTTCACCTTCTTTGCCTGGGACCGAAACCTGGCGGCCTTTATAAATACCCGTCTTGGCCATTTCGCGATCATACTCCAGCAAAGCCTCCACTTCACCTTCTTGATCATACGACTCCCAATGAAGGATCGCCGATAGAGGAAGACGGGGCCTTCTTTTTGGCTCAACAGCTGGCCAACCCAGCGTCATCCCAGATACAGGAAATACTAACCGTGGAAGATCCAATAGTTTAATAACCTCGGCCGGATTATTTCGTATTGCACCGATGTAACACATTCCTAACCCCAGCGATTCGGCNNCCAGGAATACCGGCGCCTGACGGATATGCTTCTGATTGCCACATAGCTCAGCCAACCGTACACGTTTGGAATTCTCGGTCACGGCGACCACGCTGTAGGTCTGTAAATTTGATGAGGTCGAGCTTCGTTGTCCCGATGATATGATGAGATCAACCAGGCTTCGAGGTATTGGATCGGGCTTGTAATTTCGCACCGAAGCATGTAAATAAATTTGATCAATCGTTGGTGTTGACACAATCCTGCCTTCTAATGGGTTGATGGTTCGGCGATATTAGATGGGAGGTAGCCGGTTTTCTCTAGCCAACTCTCGACACAATATTCGGCCGATTTCCGCCACCCTAATTCTTGTACGTCGAACCAATGAATATCCTCGTCATCTAATCTGAACCAGGTATATTGTTGGCGAACAAAACGGTGAGTCTCAAACTTTATCCTTTCAATGGCTTCATCCAATCCGCATTCTCCTTCCAGATATGCCCATAACTGACGGTAACCCAAGCCACTCATGGAAGGCAAATAACGTTCGTATTTCGCCTTCCGGAGATGGGTCACTTCTTCTAAAAATCCCTGCATCATCATCTTTTCCACCCGGTTATCGATCCGTTCATACAATTTTTTCCGGTCACAGGTTAAACCCAATAAATGAATATTATAAGGCGGCGGGGTTTTTCGCTGCATAAACGACATCGGCCGTCCGGTAATAAGGGTTACTTCCAGCGCTCGAATGACTCGGCGGATATTGCGAGGATCAATTCGTCTAGCAGATTCCTCATCCAGGTATCGTAGCCAACGAACCAATTCATCATGACCGATAGCTTCTAACACTTTGCGCAGGCGCTTTTGGGGCGGCACTTCGGGGATGCCCCAACCCTCGATTATTGCCCGAACGTACTGACCGGTACCACCGACGAGAAGCGGCAGCTTGCCGCGACTATGAATCTCGTCGATGGAGGCCTCGGCCAGACGTTTGTATTGGCCTAAAGTGATTGTTTCATCCGGCTGGCATACGTCGATCAAATGATGTCGAACGAGTCTTCGCTCGGCCGGGGTTGGCTTGGCCGTGCCGATATCCA
>DOXE01000254.1 GCA_003519205.1 Chloroflexota bacterium | reverse complement strand
TCCCTGGCCGAATTCGGCCAAGGCGGTGTCCAGTTCCTTCGGATCTCTAGGATAGCCCATGCCAGCCAGGGATGGCGGCCGGTATGAAAGGCTGCGGTACTCTTGTAACTGCCCCTCTATCAACTCCATTGATCGTTCATTCACTAAGAGATACGCTTCGTCCAACGTGGCTAATGTTTCTGTGATCACTTCTAGCTGGATGCCGGCGCCAAAATGAACCATGAAGGCGGCCTGAATCTCCTGCAAGTCGCGTGATCCGTCCATAAAGATGAGCATTTGGGCCAGGGCTGGTGGTAAAATGAGCTGGTAATCGGTTAATTCTAATGGATCGCGAATCAACCACATTTGCTCATCTTGGTAAATAACCGGTTGAAAATCGAGGGGACGTAGTTTTGGTTTACTATGCAAGTTAACCTCTCCATGTGCCAAACGGCTTACATATAGCAGAATTGACAAATACGAAACTGTGGTCTCTAATCAACGGGCATCACCCACAGATAAGTATCCATATAAGAAGGTTTCCATGCAAGAAGACAAGGAATCTAAAGCGGAAAAAGTCCGTAAAATTCCAATCTGGCTGATCGTCCTGGGCGGATTATTGCTGGTGGCGCTTGCTTGCCTGGCCACAGGCGCATTCATGAATGCCATCTCCGATTCGCCGGTTTTACCTACGGCCGCAGCTCGAGCGGTGGTAGAGGCTCTGCCGGGTCTGCCACTTGGTCGACCGACGAAAACCCCAACACCGTTGCCGACCCATACGCCGATGGCACCACAGCCCGGTGGCCGGTCGGCCGGGGATCCCTACATACCTGAGCTTGGAAATACCGGCTATGACGTACAACATTATTCGATCCAGTTGGCCTTAGATCCGGCATCCGATCATGTGGAAGGGGCTACTTCTATCGAGGCCTTGAGTACAATTACAGGGTTGTCGGAAATATCCTTAGATTTCGTCGGTTTCGATGTGGGGGCTGTGACAGTGAACGGTATAGCCGCTGGCTTTTCTAGGGAAGGCAGGAAACTTATCGTGGCTTTGCCAGAACTGCAGCAGGCCAATGCTCCTTTTACCTTAGTCATCACCTATCGGGGCAGCCCAGTCTACGAGCCCTCACCATATTTAAGATTTGTCGACCATCTCGGCCTTCATTATCCGGATGGTGAGAGCATATTTACCATTGCCGAGCCAGATGGCGCCCGTTATTGGTTTCCGGCAAACGACCATCCACGTGATAAGGCCACCTTCCGTTTTGAGCTGCTTGTTCCAGCAGGACTGGAAGCAGTTGCCAATGGGGAATTGGTGGCCGAAAATCAGGCGGCTTTACCTAACGGTGATCTGGGTTCTCTCTTTATCTGGGAACACAATTACCCGATGGCACCCTACCTCGCCCTCGTGGCGGTTGGTCCCTATGAACGATTGGAAGGAAGATCGCCCGGGGGCATTCCCCTCCGCCATTACATATTGCCTGAACAGAGAGAAGAGATACTAGAAGCCACCAATGAAATTGGACCAGCTTTAGACTGGATGGCCGATCTGTTTGGACCATATCCTTTTGAGACCTTTGGGTATGTCACGGCCAAGGTGCCGGGTGGCTCGATGGAATCCCAAACCATGGTTCTCTTGTCAGATAACATGATCGGCAGAAAAACGGCCGTACACGAATTAGCTCATATGTGGTTCGGAAATTGGGTTAGCCTGGATACCTGGGCCGAAATGTGGCGAAATGAAGGATTCGCCACCTACATCCAGCTCATGTGGGAAAATCGACAGGATTCTGAGGATTTAGAACTACAAATGATTGCATTAAATTCCGTCGTCGAGGGTAATAACAAACAGTATCCCCTAGATCATCCCCCACCGGAATACCTATTTGAGCTTAACATCTATTTCCAGGGTGCATTAGCCGCTCATGCGCTGCGACAGGAAATCGGGGACGAAGCTTTTTTTGCTGGGCTGCGAAATTATTTTGCTCGTTATGGCGGAGGAACAGCTAGCGATGATCAGTTCCAATCGATAATGGAGCAGGCGGCCGGCGTTCCTTTGGATGATTTTTTTGCAGCGTGGTTTCCGCCAGGTTGATAGAGGCTGGACTAGGGGCAGGCCAGAGAAACGCCAAAAGCATTAAAGATAGGTCCGCCGAGGTCACAGTAAAGAAAATCCGGCGCAAGAGCATCAAGTAGAAACACGCTCGTTGCACAGGCAATGATAAGTAGGATAGCCAGGCAACCACAGCCAATGAGAAAGCGGTTGCGATTCTTGGTTGAGGTCGGTGGGGGAGGCAAAGATTCCTGCGGCCCCTTATATTCTCCGGTCTCAATCTGCTGCGAAGCAGCCTCATAACCGGTAGGGAGAGGCGGTGACTCATATTGGGGTTGTGACGTTGCTACCCCAGCTTGGACGCCCGGAATGGCTTCCACATCAGCTACCGTTTTGTCTGGATCGCCGATCAGCTCTGGTTTGACAACTGTCTCATCCATAGCAGTTTCGGGCCTTTGGAATGTTATGCTGAGGGACTCGCCCATTTCAATCAGGTCGCCATCATTCAACC
>DOXE01000373.1 GCA_003519205.1 Chloroflexota bacterium | reverse complement strand
ACTTCGACAGGCGTAGTTTCCCTGAGTTCAACGGACGAGATCACAACATATATTGTGGCTGCAAGGAACACCGCGATCACAAGGGCAATGACTAAGTTTGAAATCCAACGGTGCCGCTTTTCGGCCTCTTGTTCACGGACATCAATGACATCACCATGTTGGGTCATTTTTATTCTCCTCTTTCGGAAAGCTAGATGCGCTTGCCAATCAAAACTTCATACTATTAATTTCTCATATAGGCGTTGCGTAAACGTGTATGCAAGTGTGTTTGGGCGTGTGTTTCTATTAGGGCGCGCATATCTAGGGGTAGCTCGTGATATGGTATAATAGATTAAGTATCCTGAGCCACTGACGAGCTTAATTGGAGCTGACAATTCATAGAGGGGTGTCAATGCTCGTAATATGGTTACTGGGTGGGATTGAAGTGCGGTTGGACGAAGAGCCTGTCGAAATTCCCTCCCAACCGGTACAAGAGCTATTAGCCTATCTGCTTCTGAACGCTGGCAAGCGCCAGCACCGTGAAATGCTTGCTGGAGTCCTCTGGCCAGAATCAACCCAAAAGAATGCCCGGAACAACCTACGCCATGCCTTGTGGCAGCTTCGGAAAGCTCTTGGGCAGACTGGGCAAGCGTATATTCAGGCGGATGACATCACGATCGCCTTTGATGTTGAATCTGATTATTGGCTCGACACCGCCATTTTAGAGGAAGAACGCGAGCGATGGACAGCCGATGACCTATTGCAAAACCTGGCGGTATATCGAGGGGAGTTATTACCGGGTTTTTATGACGAATGGATCGAGCTGGAGCGGGAGCGTCTGCAAGCCATTTTTGAACGGAAAATGGGTTTGTTACTGGAACACCTAGTCGATGAAAAACGGTGGCCAGAGGTCTTAGCTTGGGGAGAAAAATGGATCGGCATGGGCCATACACCAGAGCCAGCTTACCGAGTTCTTATGGATGCCCATGCCGCGTTAGGCGACCATTCAAGTGCGGCTGCTGTTTATCAGCGATGTATCAAAGATTTGCAAGANNGACCTTCGATAGAGCTCCCTATAAAGGTCTGCAATACTTTACACTCGCTGACGCTGATCTTTTCTTTGGCCGGGAATTACTGACCGCCAAATTAGTTTCTCGAATCAGGCAAACCCTGGTGGAGCCGGGCGACCAGGCGATGGGGCGTTTTCTGGCCGTGGTTGGTGCATCGGGTTGCGGCAAATCATCAATCGTCCGGGCGGGTTTGTTAGGTGCTTTGTCCCAGGAACATTCTCTAGCTGACGGCACCCTGCTGCCTGTGGGCAGCCGGGGATGGATAAAATACGTAATGACCCCCACAGGGGATCCCCTGACAGCGCTGGCTACCACGCTGAGCCGTGATGATAGGTCGGTGATATCGGCTGCTGTTTTGAGGGATGAACTTGTAGCCGACCCGCGTTGTTTGCATCAATACGCTAGTAAGAAGATACGTAACTTGGGTAGATCCTCACGAGTGGGAGGTGATACCGGGTACAAAGCATACCTTCTTTTGGTGGTGGATCAATTTGAGGAATTATTCACCCTGTGCCAGAGTCAATCGGCGCGAAAGGTCTTCATCGATAACCTGATGACGGCCGCTTTATCAGATGGACCGGTAATTATCGTTATCGCCCTAAGGGCAGACTTTTACACCCAGTGCGGCTATTTTGCCAATTTGCGCACCGCTTTAGAAAAGCAGCAAGTTTTTATTGGCCCTATGAACACCCAAGAACTTTGCCGGGCCATCACAATGCCGGCTGAAAAGGGCCAGTGGTCCCTAGAACCCGGTCTGTCCGAATTTCTAATCCAGGAAATTGGCGAAGAACCTGGCATGCTGCCCTTACTTTCCCACATCCTGTTGGAGATGTGGCACCGGCGTTGCAATCGCACACTCACTTTTGCCGGCTACCAACAATCTGGTGGATTAAGACTAGCCATTGCCCAGACCGCAGATGGTACTTTACAGAAGTTGGATGCGGAGCAGCAGACCATCGCCCGCGACATTTTCCTGCGGTTGACGCAGTTGGGCGAGGGCGTCCATGATACCGTACGTCGGGCTCAGATGGACGAATTTTTCTTAAGCGAAGAAGACCGACCAGCTGTTGAAGTGGTGCTTTGGAAGTTGGCTAATGCGCGCTTGATCACTATAGGTGAGGGGACGGTTGAGATTGCCCATGAGGTCCTGATCCGAGCCTGGCCTACACTTCAAAAGTGGGTAGATGAGAATCGGGAAGCCTTACAATTACACCGTCATCTGACAACAGCAGCGCAGGCCTGGTTGGAGATGGATCGCGATCCTGGCGAGTTATATCGGGGTACTCGTTTAGCACAGGTAACCGAACTTGTTCAGATGCAAGCGCTGGCATTGAGCCCCTTGGAACAGACGTTTCTGCAGGCTTCCCATGAGCTGGCGCGCCAGCAAGAAACGACGCGCGAATCCCGTGAACAAAGAGAGCTAGAGGCGGCAAGGAAAATGGCGATAGCCGAGCGGCGGCACGCGCGCCAACAGGCCAAGAGCTACAGCTACCTCCGCTGGTTAGCTGCCGGTCTGGCCCTAATGTTCTTTATAGTCCTGACCTTGGCTATATATGCGATCCGCCAGACCGAATTGGCGAAACAGAAGACACGCCAAGCCAGTGCCCGCGAATTGGCGGCCACCGCTGTAAGCAACCTCAATATCGATCCGGAACGCAGTGTTCTCTTAGCTTTGGAGGCCGTGAACCAGACTTTCTCGGTTGACCAGACCGTTTTGCCGGAAGCGGAGGAGGCGTTGCATTACGCGCTCCAGTTAGTCCGAGTCATTTATTCGGTGCCCAGCACCGGCGGCGTGGCAATTAGTCTTGATGGCATGCAATTAGCGACTACCGATCTCGACGGCAAGGTCAAAATCCGCGATACAGCGACTGGTCAAGAACAACTCGTTTTGTCAGGACATCATGGTAATGTAATCGACCTGGCTTTTAACCAGGAAGGGACGCGCCTTGTTACTACAAGCACAGACATGACCGCCATAATCTGGGATGTTGCCACTGGCGAAGCGCTGGTGACATTGAGAGGACACAATGGTGTCCTAATAAGTCCGGCATTCAGTCCTGACGGAACTTTAGTGGCAACAACGAGTCGGGATGGCACAGCCAGAGTATGGGACGCCTCTAGCGGCGAAGAGATCCTCAACCTTCAACATACCGGCCAGACGTCTAGTCCCTCATTTAGTCCGGATGGGACAATGC
>DOXE01000143.1:220-4579 GCA_003519205.1 Chloroflexota bacterium | reverse complement strand
CAAACAGAAGGTGATCGTCGCTCGTGAGTTTTCGGTGCCAGTGAAATTGCTCATCGCCAATCAGCCTACTCGTGGCATTGACGTAGGATCCATCGAATTCATTCACCAACAGATCATCGATCAGAGGGACGAAGGCAGCGCTGTCTTGTTAGTATCGGCCGAATTAGATGAGATCTTGTCCCTGGCCGATCGCATAGCCGTGATGTTTGAAGGCCGCATTGTCAAAACCTTGCCCATCGCTGAAGCCACTCGCGAAAGACTAGGTTTGCTGATGGCCGGCGCCGAGGCCTGAGGATATAGAATTTGAGATAAATCCGAAAACCAACTCGTTCATTTCCGAAATAATAGCTCTCAGCGAATGAGGCTCAATTTATTGAGACATCCACCGGCCGACAGTCCGGCTAGAGCCCATTACAAACTTGAGAAATGCACAACTAAGCACCATTACGGGAGTGAGGCATGGGAACAACAACTGCCAATCAGAATCAGGAGCCTAAACGGTCCTTCCGGGAGCGGTTCTTAAGCCCGCTGGTCATCCCATTATTGGCCATTTTTTCTTCTCTGGTCATTGTGGCCATCGTCATTATCATTACATCCGATGGTTTGGGCGACGGCTTAAACAAGGTTGCCATTGGCTATTGGGGCATCATCGATGGCGCCCTCCTTAGGCCTAGTGGCCTGGTCAATACGTTGGTCGCCACAGCTCCTCTGATCTTGACCGGATTAGCCGTGGCCATTCCCTTCCATGCCGGCTTGTTCAATATCGGTGGCGAAGGGCAATTTATGATGGGTGCCTTATTTGGTGCCGTCGTTGGTATATATGTGGATTTGCCGCCTGTGATCCATATCATTGCAGTTATCCTGGCTGGAGTTCTTGGGGGCATGTTGTGGGGTGCCATTCCCGGGGTGCTAAAAGCCTGGTTGGGTTCGCACGAGGTGATCAACACCATCATGCTCAATTTTATTGCCATTGCCTTGGTTAATATGCTGGTGCGTAACGTGATGAAGGATCCCAATCCGTCGACGGTTCAAACCCTGCCCCTATTAGAAACAGCCCAACTGGCCCGAATACCATTCCCAGGTGTTGCCAGCAGCCGCCTTCATTTAGGTTTTTTTATCGCCGTTCTGGTGGCTGTTCTGGCTTGGTATTTTCTATTCAAGACGACCTGGGGGTTTTCGCTACGCACGACGGGCCTCAACCCAGATGCCGCCGAGTACGCCGGTATTCGACCGAAAAGGGAATATATTCTCAGTTTTTTGATCGCCGGTGGATTAGCTGGAATGGCAGGCATCATGGAGGTCCAAGGGTTGTCTAGGGTGCTACCGGTGGGTTTTGATGCTGGCTATGGTTTCACTGCCATCGCCGTTTCCTTGTTGGCTTTGAACAACCCTTTGGCCATCATCCCGGGCGCCATGATATTTGGCCTGCTTACTGTTGGTGGTGACTTTTTACAGATTCGGGCCGGACTTTCTGTCCACATTGTCTCTATCTTCCGGGCATTGATCTTACTCTTTGTGGCTGCGCCGGAAATCGTGCGCTACATCTATCGCATGAGGGGCGAACCAGAAAAAGCCGAGGCCATGCCTGCGCCGCAGACTCGCTGGGGAAGTTAAGATGGAATTGCTTCAATTGCTCTTTGCCGCCGGTACCTTGCAGTTAGCCGTAGCCACGGCTACGCCCATCGCTCTGGGCTCTTTTGCTGGATTGTTCAGCGAACGATCCGGCGTGGTTAATATCGCCATTGAGGGCATGATGCTCACAGCCGCCATGTCGGCCTCCTTTGCTTCGGCCTATACAGGCAGCCTCTACTGGGGCATTCTGGCCGCGCTGTTGAGTGGCGCTTTGATGGCCGCCTTGCATGCCGTCCTGTCGATCCGTTTCTCCATGAATCAGATCATCAGTGGCACGGTGATTAACTTCTTAGCTGCTGGCCTGACCGGGCATCTTTACCAGACTTATTTGGTGCCACCCCATTGGCCTGGATCGGTCGGCACATTCCAGGAGATTTCCATTCCAGTCTTATCAAGGATTCCCTGGATAGGACAAATTCTCTTTCAGCAAGGGCCCATTGTTTTGATTATGCTGGTTTTGGCCTTCGTCATTCACTACGTGATTTTTTACACTCCCTGGGGTTTGCGTACGCGTGCAGTGGGCGAGCACCCTGAGGCGGCCGACACGGTCGGTATCAACGTCTACATGATGCGTTATGCCAACGTGATCATCGGCGGCACCTTCGCCGGTCTGGCGGGTGCCTGGTTGACCCTGGAATGGATCGACAACTTCACCATTGGCATGACCACCGGCCGGGGCTTCATCGCCCTGGCAGCCCTCATCTTTGGTCGTTGGACTCCGTTTGGCGCTCTGGGTGCCGCTTTGCTCTTTGGTTTGGCCAATGCGCTACAAATCCGTTTGCAGATCGGCTTCCCCCAGGTACCGGCCGAGCTCTTCCAGATGTTACCCTATGTTATGACCATCATCATCGCCGCCCTGGCCCGGCCAATCCCACCAGCCGCCATCGGCCAGCCTTACGAGAAAGAGTAGCTTATTTCAATTACATCAATCGTATTACCGGGGGCTTTGTGTTGAATACGAGGATATCATCCGGCCTCGGGAGCAGGCCAAATAAGCTGTTGGAACCGGGAAAGGGTTCAGCCTATTGATCCAGTTGGGTTTTCAGAAAATCTCGCTCAGCAGACTTGCGGGCTATCCTATCTTTGAGGTCGGCGGCTAATTCAGCTAATAAGTCTCGGCCGTTACGGCTAGCGATCTTCACTTCAAGACTCAATTGGACGAGGGGCAGGTTATGCAGATTTTCGATTTCGTTTTGCAGTAAAAGCGTCTGGCGACGTAATCGAGCTATCTCCTTCTCCAATACTTTNNACCATCTCTGTATCTGTGCCGGCCGTCTCGGTTCGGGCGGTACTACCCTCTGCCGGCTCATTGGCCAGCGCAACTAGTTCAATCAGGCTACCAGCCTCATAGGCTTCGTTGAGGGCGGCCATCCGCTCAGTCCTTATATCGCGATCGCCCTGGTCCCTGGCCAGGTCAGGATGGAAACGACGGGCCAATTGTCGATACAATCTTTTGAATTGTTTTTTATCCAACGAACCCAATTGTTCGGGTTCTATTGCTGACTTCCCTTCGGGTACTCCCCAAACACGACGATACTGCTCTTCAACCGGCAAATAGCCGGCCTCTAAAGCCTCGCGATCCGGGCTGCGATAACGCATTAACTCAGTTTGGTATCTGTCTACCTCATCTTCGATCCGGGCCAGTTTTTCTATCAGCCGACCTAACCTTAGCTGAATTCGGCGCTCAAGCCGTTTGATATCAGCCATTTGGCCATTTAGCTCGGCTTCTGCCTGGGCAAACTCTTCTTGGGCCTGCTTCAGCGACAGGCGTAATTGGGCTAGATGTTGTCGGACTGAATAGCTATTCATGAACGACGGGTTAGTTCTCCTAAAAATCGGCCGTTTCCGGATTCTTTGATTCTAGATCGACAAAAGCTTAACTGCAATCCCTATTTTATATGATTGTTGTTTAGCCAGGAGGACGGAAATAGTACAAATTTCCTAGTTGGCTTGGTCTTCTTGGAGCAAGAGTTGTTCGCCTGGAGCCTCGATACCCAGGAATTGAGCAGTGCCTTGGAAATTCAGAAGACGGAAGGTTTCAGCCATTTCTTCCGCCGGAATTGGCATATCACGTTCGAGCCACCAGGCGATCATGCCCAACAATGAAGCGGCAATGTAATTGGCCGGCACTTCGGCCGGTAAGCGGGGCACGATACCTGCCTCAGCCTGGGCTTTCTCGATGACCTTGTGGGCATATGAGGCAATGTAGTCCCGAATTCGCTTCGAGATCGACCAAGCTCCGTGACCACTAAAGATAATTCGATAGAGGTCGGCATGTTCGGCCGCGTGCTCGAACGCTAAATCAATCGCTCCCTGGCTGATTAACCGCCAATTTTTGGATGACGAAGCCTCAAGACGGCGCACCAAATCGTCGAAGACGCCCTCGAGAGTGGAAAGGAGCAGGTCTTCTTTGTCTTTGTAGTGCAGGTAGAAAGTCGCCCGCCCGAGATTAGCCCGCTCGGTGATCTCTAACACCGTCGTCGCATCATATCCTTGTTCGAGGATTAATGCTTGTATGGCTTCACTTAATAGCTGGCGCGTGCGTTGTACCCGGCGATCGACTTTATCTTCCATGAGTAAAAATTGTAATCTATTGGATCAAAATCAAACTTTGCTTAGAATAATATACACTGTGTTTAATAATTGACAAGGTGTTAAATCAGGGCAAAAAGATGTTTCTTAAACAGAAGCGGGCAATGCACAAATCCAGGAAAGATCTTCACCACA
>DOXE01000143.1:0-148 GCA_003519205.1 Chloroflexota bacterium | reverse complement strand
GAGAACGTGATGTTGCCCATGGATTTCTGTAACACGTATCCAGTTCGTGAGCGACGTGAGAGAGCCATGCATTGGCTGGAACATCTGGAAGTTTCCGATCAGGCCAACAAGTTGCCATCAGCTATTTCAGGTGGTCAGCAACAACGAG
>DOXE01000494.1 GCA_003519205.1 Chloroflexota bacterium | reverse complement strand
GGCTACAGCAGTAAAGCTCCCTCGTGCTTGAGTAGCCACTCCTTTCGCCACAATCCACCACCATAGCCCGTCAAGCTGCCATCACTCCCCAAAACGCGATGGCAAGGCACGACGATACTGATCGGATTCTGCCCGTTGGCGGCTCCGACGGCGCGAATAGCTTCTGGCTTGCCGATAGCTTTGGCCAGATCCTGGTAGGAGATGATCTGGCCAAAGGGAATATCCAGAAGATGCTGCCAGACCAGCCGCTGGAAGTCAGTGCCTTGCGGAGAGATGGGCAGGTCAAAATCGCGCCGGGTGCCGTCGAAGTAGGCCGAAAGTTGCCGGATGGCTTCCTCCACGATCGGGTCCAGTCGCTCCTCTTCGCGGACCTCTTCGACGAATTCCAGCGAGATGATCGCCCCGGCCGTGACCTTGATCTCAATCAAGCCGATGGGTGATTGGTAGATCCCCAGATAAGTTTCCGCCATCGCCAATCTCCCTTAATAATGGACAGGACCAACAGAATGAACACGATCAAGAATGCTCCTAATGGACGACAGGAACCCAACTGAGTTGGGTATGCCACCACATGGGAATTGTGTCTCCTTGGAGCTCAACCAGTTCCCATACTCATCAACTCAGAACGAACTCGCTTCAAAAAATTATAGCTTGATTCCATGAAACAGTCTCATCCCCGGTTCTAAACCTTGCTGCCCGTCAACGAAAGTTCCAACTCGCGATATAATAGTTGCATCGAACGAAGGGGGTAAACGAAAAATGGAGATAGCGATTGCGGATGAACGGGCCTTGGTATTCCAGGAGCAACTGACCATGGACCAGGCTGAAGGGCGGGCCTGGGGTCACAAATTAGATGCCTTCGGCAGCATGGAAAAGGTGACCAGCTTTCTCCGGCGGCCAAAGGATGAAGATTTTAAGCTGATCTATAAAGAACACCGTTTGCAACCTTTCTGGCACATAGAATGCCAGGCCCGCTATGTTTATGAGCGACAGCGGGAGTATCCCATCACCTTGAGCGGGCCGGAAGTCGCGGCCGTAACCATCGACGACCGGGAATACCCGGCATTAAATGACCGTATCGTCCTGAAGGCGGTGGAGCATTGCCGTGAAGAACCGCACCGGGAGGTTTTCATTGACGGCTACACAGGGGAGCACAACCAGGCCTGCATCAATTACCTGCAATACCCGGCTAACGAAATGCCAATAGAACAAATCGACGAGCTCACCCTAAAAGGCATCATTCTTGTGCCACCCCAATCCAGGGCCACGGCCGTGTTAAGGGATGTGTTGCTGGGCGTGCTTAAAAGTCTGCAGGCTGACCATATCATCGAGGATCAGGTGGAGGTTGAGCGCGTTGATTTGTATTACCGGCCCGTCTACGCCTTTCAATACCGGTGGCTCTCTAAAGAAAAAGAGGCCGTCTTGGAAATTGATGGCCTGACCGGGAAATTGCAGGGTGATGGGAAGGTATACCAGCAATATATGGGGCAAATCCTGGATGCGGAATTCCTGTTTGACGTGGGAGCAGAAACCCTTAGTTTGCTCGTGCCAGGTGGCGGGATAGCTCTCAAGTTGGCCCGCAAAGGCTACAATGTCGCCCGGTCTGATACCAACTCCTAGCAGGGTTTCATAGTTTTGCGCAGAAGGTCACAGAGAATTGAAAGTTGCTGATCATTTATCGCGCCTATGGTATCATAGACGTTACGTCAGCATAAAATATATCAACCGACCTACTGACGATTATCACAGGAGACATCTATCATTGCCAACTGAATTTCTCGATGGGCCATATGCCTTCCGGTTCTATAGTGCCGATTACGTGGAACCACCACATATTCACGTGTAGCGCGACCAGGAAAGCGCCAAGTATTGGCTCAATCCAGTACGATTGGCAAATAATTGGGGCTTTGCCTCACACGAGTTACGCAAGATACGGCGTCTCGTAGAAGCGCATCAGGCGGAGTTTTTGGAGGCTTGGTATGACTACTTTAGTGCTTGAACGGGACCCGATCGCGGTTGCGGTTGAAGTGACCGACGAACAAATTAGCATCCAGTTGGCCGATGGCCGTGTGATCGCCGTGCCACTTGAATGGTATCCGCGCCTGGTTCATGCAACACTCCCAGAGCGAAATCATTACGAATTGCTCGGCCACGGTTCGGCTATTGGCTGGCCTGATTTAGACGAACACCTTAGCATAGAGAGTATCCTAGCTGGCCGGCGGAGCGGAGAAAGCCAAAGCTCCTTTCAACGCTGGCTAACCTCACGCGGGCGGTCTTCCTCCTAACGACGGTATAATCAGGTCGACCTTAACCGTTTGCTTCACGGCCTATATGATCGCGCCGGTTATGATCTCCGCATCGACTATCGCGCTGAGCCGGACCCTCCTTTTGAAGATGACGACAGGCAATGGGCTGATGAGCTATTACACAAGGCTGGTCTTCGATAGCTCACGAGGGCCGTCATTTCGAGCGAATGCGAGACATCCCTCTCAACACCAACTGCGCGGAAGGGGCGAAAAACGAGCCATTTAGTATAGGAGGTCATTGATTTATGAATGTCGGTAATATTCCTTGTGGGATCGGGATACCTCAGGATTTACTCGGCCAGTCGGCC
>DOXE01000259.1 GCA_003519205.1 Chloroflexota bacterium | reverse complement strand
ATTGAGTTCGCGGGAGAAGGCTAGGCTTTCATTAATTAAGTTCCTGGCACGTTCAGGTTCACCCAGTCGATAAGCCGTCCGGGCTAAGTTTACTTTTGCGCTGGCTACATTCCGGCGATCGCCGACTTTGACAAAAATATCTATCGCCTCCTGGATAAGCTCTCCCGCTTCCCTAAAATTACCCCGGGCGTAGGCGATCAACCCAAGTACTTCTTTACAATAGGCCATAGCTCGGGGTGCTTTTAATTCTGACGCCAGCCTGAAGCATTCTTTGCCCAGGTCAGAGGCCCGTTCAAAATCACTGCGGAATTGGGCGGTGTATGCCAATAGTCCCAAGGTAAAAATGATGCCGCGTTTGACGCCGAGATCCTGGAACAGCTTCAGACTTTGTTCGGCGAGTTCAGCTGTATTGACATATTTACCCTGATAAAAACCCACTTCGGCCATGTCGGCCAGTGTCTGGGCAATGCCACGCTTGTCACCGATCGCCTGCCTTAATTTCAAACACTCCTCGTAAATAGTTTCGGCCTGCTTAAGTTCACCCTGGTCTTTTGCTGCACTCCCTAGATTCTGCAGGGTGTTTGAGATCCCAAGCCGGTCATTCAATTCCCGGTACAACAAGACGGTCTCTTCGAAATATTCACTGGCGCAGTCGTAAAAACATAACTGTTGCTTCACTAAACCCAGATTGTTCAGTGTTTTGGCGATCAGGATCTTATCTTCCAACTCTCGGCATAGTATCAGGCTTTGCTCCAACAACTCCGTGGCCCGCTGTAAATCTCCACGATCACGGGCGATCACCCCGAGTTGGCGGAGGGAGTCGGCAATTCCTTCTTTATCGCCGATTTCAGTCCTTATTGCGTGAGTCTCGGTGTACAACGCAACCGCTTGAGAATAGTCACCGTGGTAGTAGGCAATCTCGCCTAGTACATCTAGCGCCCGGCCGATCCCCTTGTTATTTTCGAGTTCGCGAAATAGGGTTAAGCTCTCTTTGGTCATCGCTGTCGCCTGGCCATATTCCCCTAGCTGGAGGGCCAGTTTCGCTGCGCCACGCAATCCCTCGGCCCTCAAATTTTTCGGGGCGTTTGGATTGTGGGCTAAAGCGAATTCTAAGTGTGCACGACCCTCTTGATAATGTCCGCGGATCCGCCAAAAACGCCACAGGCCACTGGTCATGCGCAACATCATTTCATGCGCCTCTGTGGTGGACGCCATCCATTCTAAAGCAGCGCGCAAATTGTCATTTTCGGCTTCGAGCCGCTTCAGCCAAGAGCCTTGGTTGCGACCCCACATTTCGCTTGATGATCGTTCTGCCAGTTCCGTGAAGTATGCTGCATGGGTCCGCGCAAAAAGATTCTCTTCTTGACTCTCGATCAGCCGTTCGCGGGCATATTGGCGAATTGTTTCCAATAAACGGAAGCGGTTAACCCCTTCCAATGTGTCGGTTATGACCAGGGATTTATCTACCAGGTGAACCAGTAGATCGAGCACCTCGAAAGATTCAAGGTTGTCCCCCGCACATACCGCCTCTGCGGCTTTAAGGGTCCAGCCGCCAGCAAATATCGACAGGCGTCTGAACAAAGCGCGTTCATTTTCAGGCAGCAGGTCATAACTCCAATCGATCAGGTTCCGCAAGGTTCTCTGGCGCGCGGGCACATTTTGGCTGCTTACGAGTAAGTTGAATTGATAATCAAGCCGTTCGGCTATGTCTGCGGCCGATAAAACCCTTGTTCGCGCGGCCGCAAGTTCGAGAGCTAATGGAATACCATCCAATCTGGCGCAAACTTGGGCGATAGCCTGCGCATTGTTATTTGTTAGCAAAAAATCGGACCTGGCAGCTTTGGCGCGCTCAACAAATAGAACGACTGCTTCGTATTGCAACAACGTCTCGATCGAGAATTCTGTGCCTATTTTGGGTGTCGAAAGCGGAGTTATGTTCCAGACAGTCTCGCCGGCNNATTGATTTATCTTGGAAGAAGTACAACAATCTTTCCATAGGGGAACAGCAGCCGTCTTCCTGGATTCCCAGGGTTTTCATTACAAATTGGATCACCAAAGATGGGTTAGAAATTAAGGATAGGTCAATAAACCAGCCCCCGTCTAAGAAATGATTCATCGAAACCGATGATGCTTGAAGGGCCAGCCTTGTTTTTCCTGCACCACCGGGGCCGGAAATTGTAAGTAAACGCTGCTTGTTAAGCAGGTAGGTTAAATCTTCAATCTCTTTTTCGCGGCCAATAAAGCTGGTCAGGTTAACCGGCATGTTCTGAATCAGGTTGTTTTGGGTCCTAAGGGGTGGGAAATCAGCGGGTAAACCCGGTGAAATGAGCTGATAGATCCGCTCTGGTTGTTTGATATCCTTGAGTTTATGTTTGCCCAGGTAACGAAAGCTCAATTCTTCTGGCAGAGATTCATAGACGAGGCTATAAGTTGCCTGAGTAACCAGAGTCTGGCCACCGTGTCCAACACTGCGCAGTCTGGCACAGCGATTAACCGTTGGCCCATAGTAGTCACTATCGCGTAAATCGGCTTCTCCACTGTGTAGGGCAATTCGAACTCGGACAGGATCGGGTATATTCCATATTTCTTGAGCGAGGGTTTGTTGGATCTGATCGGCCGCTAAAAGCGCGCTGGTAGGCCGGACAAACACCGCAAAACGGCTGTCCCCTTCGCCTCGCGGCTTAACAATC
>DOXE01000277.1 GCA_003519205.1 Chloroflexota bacterium | reverse complement strand
CAGCCATTGATCATGGGGCAATTGCATCGTCCCCCACCGGATCCGTCCTGTTGGCGTAGCAACTAAAAACTGGTTGTCGAGCCAACAAACAAATCCTAAAGGGCCAGATGGACTGAATTCGGCTTGGTAAATTCGCTGATCATCTACCCAAAAATGACATTTACCGGGTTTCCAATCTAAGCGATAGGAATGCCACTCGGTCATATTCAGGTTTAATTGATTGTAACTAATTCGTAGCACACGACGTACGGCCGGCCAGATGGTGGCACGGATTGATGGAATGTTGTTAAGCAGCAAAACAACTGGTGCGATCGGTGCGATGGCAAGTGCCCCAACTGATTTGGCGTCGATAGTGGACACGAACCATCCGCGACCGGATCCCTCCAAAGGCAAGGGTAAATCTGTAGGCTTTGAACCATAGAAATACCAAATTGCTTGCGGCAGCGCTGGCCATGGGACCGTTGGATCTCCAAAAGGGGCATTCCAAAATCCAAACCCGGCCGTCCCCAATAGTGTGCCCTCCGGATGTGAAAACCGAGCCCGTAATCTCATTGTCGTACCGGGCTGCCAGGCATAGTCGCGACGCCTCGATCCACCATAATCGTCGATTTGAGCATCGGCATACCCTGGCGACCCAGGGCTCAACTTCAAACGCTTTGGCCAGCCAGGTTCGATAGTGCCACCGTTGATCTCAAGCTTCCGATATTGAGCTTCCATTAACGATCTCCCAGACATTGGGTATAATTACCACGAATTAAGGAGTACGCAATCATCATGGAAATAACATGGTATGGTTTGAGTTGTTTTAGGCTGATTGATAGGGGCAAAGCGAGCATTATCACAGATCCTTATAGCAGCAAGTTGGGATTGGCCCCCTTAAAAGTTAGAGGCGATGTCGTGACGATTAGCCATGATGCACCAGGCCATAATTTCGATGGAGGCGTTTCAGGGCGTCGCCACACACTTTCAGGACCTGGTGAATATGAAATAGGCGGTGTCTTCATCACCGGCATCTCGACAATTGAGGAAGTTGGCCAAACGCAGAATTTGCTTTTTCTATTCGACTTTGGCGATATCACCATCGCCCATCTTGGCGATATGTCCAAGGTTCCAACACAAACGCAAACCGAAGCTTTAGAGCAAGTGGATGTACTGTTGGTCCCAGTAGGAGGAGGGAAAAGCTTGAATGCGGCAAAAGCCGCCGAATTAGTATCAATGCTTGAACCCAGTATTGTCATCCCAATGCACTTCAAGATCCCAAAGCTTAAAATAGATTTAGAGAGCGTTGATCGTTTTCTTAAAGAAATGGGCGTAAGTGACCCTGGCGAAGAAGCAAGCCTTAAGATAACGTCCGGTGGCTTACCCGAAGAAACTCAAGTCGTCCTTCTAACACCCAAGGTAAAATAATTAGGATAAGATATCAAGTATGCGGCATTCTCTCGGCTAACCATTCGACTACATGGCCTAGCCGATTTGGTTGCCATAGAGATTAATCATGGCTACGAAACTAATCTTACGGTGGGACATACAACCCGGTGCAGAATCTGATTACTTTGAATTCATGGTAAGTGAATTCATACCAGCCTTAAAGAGACTTGGTATTAATGAACCTGGTGTCTGGTACACGGCCTATGGTGATGCTGAACAGATCCTCGTCAGTGGAACGACAGAGACTGAGGAACATATGCAGTTCATTCTGCGCAGTAAAGATTGGGCTCGTTTAAAGAATCGCCTCGAACAATTGGTCAGTAATTTCAGCCAGAAGGTGATGCCAGCATCTGGTGGATTCCAATTATAAATTATCCTCCCCCTAAAACAAAAAACCGGTCCATTTTAATGAAACCGGCCGAATACCGCGAAATTTTCTATTCAACATGGCGATCACCCAGCAGCACTTGCGGCGCTCGTTGATTCGGATGAGCCCTTACTTTTGACGACGGTGTCCTTTTTCTCTTTTGGTTTTTCTGGGGTTGGTTTTTCTGGAGTGGATGTGTCTTCGGACCGACCCTTACCATTTGCCACACCGTTGGCTTTGCTTAACTTATTGTCGGTGACGTAAAACCCAGAACCCTTAAAAACGACGCTAACAGGAGTAATTACGCGACGGATCAAGCCATGGCAAACCGGGCACTCCGTCAAAGGATCATCGGAAAATCTCTGGCGAGCTTCAAATCGGTTATCACAATTTGTACATTTGTAATTATAGGTGGGCATAATTTAACCTTAAACAAAGCCGTTTTGCTTGCGAACGAACTGTAAGCCAGCTATTCTAACGACCTTAGCCGATATTGGCAACCGACCCGGGCTGGCAACCATTCAACAACATGTAGCATGTTACACGATCTTCGTTAACATCAGGTAAGAATATTATTTTTAGGAAAAATTGATCAGGCTAAATGGAGGATTAGTTATGTCGGCAGAAAAATCTCGTGAAAGAATTAAGGCCCGTATATGGCAATCAATCGCCCAATCAGATCTTGAGTTAGAAACAGTAGAAAAGGCCCAACTCGAGTCATTAGTAAATCTTGTTACTGAAGCCGCCATGCTTGAGATAAACGATCAAATTGACCAATCAGTCGCGGCCGACGATGAAGCCAAAAGCCAGTATTACCCCCAGACGGAGGATGCTAGTGAGCAAGTCCTTTGGCAAGGTAAACCTTTTCTATCTCTCAGCGAACACTACGTTATCACAAATGAACGTATTCGAATCGTTCGCGGACTATTGGGAAAGGATCGGCAAGACATAGACTTGATACGGGTTCAAGACATCGACCAATCTCAAACCTTGCGCGAACGGACCTTAAATCTAGGAGATATCACAATTCATAGTCATGATCGGGCCGCTCCTATGGTTGTTCTAAATAACATTCGTGATCCCGAACAGGTCCATAACATTCTGCGTAAAGCAGTCCAAAACATACGTGGGAAACACAAAATGACTTTCCAAGAGGAGATGTAAAGAGGCTTCCCCAATACGTATTGGTTTACTGGATCAGAAAACAGCTTCTTTGTCTCGATCCAGACGAAGGTCTAAAAAGCTTACCAGCCAATCATGACTCGGCGAGAAATTCGAGCTGGTCCCGATCCAGGATTGTTATTTGTTTGCGACTGATTTCAACTAATCCGCTGGCCTTAAAGTCATTTAGAGTCTGGGTGATCGTTTCCCTATAAGTTCCCAGCATCTCACCTAGGTCCTGATGAGTATATCCGCTTACTCGGGTGCCATCTCCTTGTTCGTCAGCCAGGCGCAGCAGCATACTCGCCAGTCGCGCGGGTATGCTCTTGAAGGCAATATCCTCTAAACGTGATTCTAATTGAGTCACGCGATCGCCTAATGATTCCAAAAAACGAAAAGCAACTTTGGGTTTCTCGCGCATTAATCTTTCGACGTCGGCTCGGCTCATGACACAGAGCAAACATTCGTCCACTGATTCGGCAAAAGTATTGTGCATACCTTGACCAACCAGCGACATCTCGCCAAATATCGTACCTGGACCAAGCGTTGCTACGACGAGTTTTTTGCCATTGGGCGAGATTCGATAAAGCTGCACCCGACCCTTTTTGAGCAAGAACAATACTTCCCCACTATCCTCCGGCATATAGAAGATCCTTCCCGGNNGTGAGCTTTGTTTCGTGCATTTTCTACTGACCCTATTGAACCTAATGCCTGATGAAACAAAAGGCAAGAAATCACTACTTTTCCAAATATTTTTTAACATAAAAGCCCGGTTTTGCAACGACCAAACGCATACCCAAACCAAGCCTTAATCTCACGTAAAGCAAAAATCAGATTGTTTTTGATGGCATTTACTGGCCCATTGGATTCGAACAGCTCATTTCAAAATTAATTCGGCAACGTAAAGGATATCGTAGCGCCTCCTTCTTCCCGGTTTCTAGCCCAAATTCGACCGTGATGGGCTTCGACGATACCTGCAGCGATAGCTAGCCCAAGGCCAGCCCCGCCAGTTGCTCGGCTACGGGCGCTCTCACCCCGATAGAACTTTTCAAATACACGAGGTAACTCCTCAGAGGAAAAACCTGTCCCCTCATCGGAAACGGTTACCCGGACCTCTCCGCCACTTCGAATAGCCGACAATCGAATAGCTCCACCTGGCAGTGAATGTTGAATGGCATTATCGACTAAGTTTGTTAAGACACGGCCGATCCGAGAAGAATTCATCAAAACAGGGTCTAAATCAGGGCTCACATCGGCCGAAAGAGCAACCTGCTTCTTTTTTGCCAGTGGGCCAAAGGTATTCAAGGTATCTGAAATCAAGTCGCTTAAAGAATCGGGTTCCATCTCAATAGAAATCCCATCGGCATCCAGTTGAGCCAATTCAAAAAGATCATCGATTAGTTTATTCAAGAAGACAATTTCTGCGTGAATCGATTTATAGTAACGGATGCTGGTCTCTTTATCGGTCACGAGTCCATCATTTAGCGCTTCAACCATCACCCGTATGCTCGTTAACGGAGTCCGTAAATCGTGCGAGGTCCAGGCAATCAAGTCGCGACGTAAATTCTCAATCTCTTCCCGCTCCCTCTCTGATTCTTGCAATTTCTCTGCCATTCCATTAAAAGCCTCGGCTACCTGTGATACTTCATCTCGCCCAACCACCTCAGCCCGAGCATCCAAATCGCCCTGGGCCAAACGATTCGCGGTATGTGCCAATTGGCGGAGATTATCGGTAATGACGGCCGTTACGGATATGCCGTATGTTGTGGCGATAATGGCGGCAAACACGAGTAAGATGCCAGCTAAGGTTAAATCATGGGTATCAACGAACATGAGACGAGCCAAAACCCAAACATTGAATAAGGTAAGAATGGCTGCCCAAGCATATGTGAGGACCAATGTCAGGCTTATTGAAGGAGAACGCGCCCAACCTTTACGATATAAGATATAACCTGCTGCTAATGATAATACTGATGTGAAGGCTAACGCCCCAACAAGGGTAATTAACTCGTCTATTGAGGGCTGGAGTAGAACGATGATAGCCACTGTGACTAAAGACAATGCCAACACAGCCCCCACAGCCAACACTAACCATGGCGAAATCTCTAACCACGTTTGGTACTTGCTCTTTGGTAACGCAACTCTCAATTTGATACTCCTTCTGGATCGAACTTGTACCCCACGCCCCAGACGGTGACTAAACAACGCGGGTTACCGGGATCGATTTCAATTTTTTCTCTCAAACGGCGAATGTGAACCGTTACTGTGCTCGGATCGACATAGTTCGAATACCCCCAGACATTCTCTAAAAGCTTATCCCGGCTAAAAACTTGGCGAGGATGGGCTGCTAGGAAAAATAAAAGATTGAATTCTGTAGCTGTCAGCTCCACATTTTGATCTCCGACACAGACCTGCCGGGTAGTTGAATCGATAGATAAACCCTCAAAGTCGATGGTTTGACCAATGCCCCCTATAAATGGCGCATCTTTAGAGCGCCGTAAGACTGCTTTCACTCGGGCTACCAGCTCGGCCGGCGAAAAAGGTTTGACGACATAGTCATCTGCGCCTAACTCTAAACCATAGATGCGATCGGTTTCTTGGCCTCGGGCAGTCAGCATGATCACCGGTACCCGCTCCCCTAATTCCTCTCTGATCCGTCGCATCACTTCTATCCCATCGACCTTCGGCAACATCAAATCCAAGACAATAAGATTGGGTGGCCTTTCCCTGATAGCTGCTAAAGCCTCTAAGCCGTCGCTAGCCGAGCGCACCNNTTAACATGATCAAGCCTCTAACCTCTAGTTGGGCATGCTCCCAGCGGATAACAGTCCAAGAACACCCGGGGACTGTTGTCCCCTTTGAGCTCTACCGAGATTTTCATTCATATCTAGGATCGTAAAACTCTTAATAAACTCGTAAGATATAAATAACGAACTGTTAATCACTGCTTTGTAAACTCGGTGAAATGTCAGAATGACGGCATAAAACATATGAAAGATTCAAAATTTATCTCTGGAGCCCTTGCCGGCAGTATTACAAGTCTGCCAGTAATGGCCATCTTATATCTTGGCAATCAGCTTTTTAATCTGCCATTCGTGCCATTCGATGCCTTCGATTGGCTTGCCCGCGTTTTACCAGGAGACGTTATCACGATCGGAATCGATGCTATTGTCAGCCTTATTACGGCGTTCAACCTAGGAGATACTAGCCAAACGGCCAAGGGAATCGAACAATTCATGGCAGCTGTCATGTTCATTTTATTTGGTGCAAGTCTAGGCATTCTGATCGCCTGGGGAACACATGCTTGGCAAAACATTCGTCAATGGGTGGGTAGTCTCTTAGGGTTCGTAGCCTTCTTGCTGGTTATGATCGTCGAGCTAAGTCTGGGAGCCCTTGTCCAACCGGCTGTAGATCTGCTATGGTTAACCTTGCTCTTCGTTGGTTGGGGTTGGATTATTGGAAAATTCTTGATCGGTTTAGAACCCACCCTATCCCAGGAACAAATCACCGATTTACCTCAAACCAGCCGGAGAGATGTGTTAATCCGCCTAGCAGCCAGCTCTGCTGGTATTGCTATTGGGGCCTTCGGTCTCGGCCGGCTGTTAGGTCCATCACGCCAGGTGACTGGTGCGAGTAGACCATTAGAGGAACCGGCTCCGAATATAACCGCCAAATCAACTGTTCAACCAGCACCTTCTACCCCACCCCCTTCAACGCTCCCTGAGCAAACAGCCGCGGCCGTCACAAGGGACCAGATCGCACCGGCCCCTGGCACCCGGCTTGAACTCACGCCTAATGATGACTTTTACCGCATTGATATC
>DOXE01000230.1 GCA_003519205.1 Chloroflexota bacterium | reverse complement strand
GCGGTCGTACATCTTTTCCAATGGGGGTTTGCTTCGTTCCCACAGGTCATTGGCGACTTTATCAAATTCTTCCAACATGATGAATAAACTCCACTAATTATGATATAAATAAAGATTATAGGACAATAGTATCACATTACAGGAGAATCGCTCAATCGACCATTAGTACCCACCATCAATCCACTAGTACTAACAATCAGGCCACTAGTACTAAAAGAACCCGATTAAAGCTAATCGTTGGTTGAAGGAGCCAGGTGGTAAGAAAAACTAATCAAGAAATCAGCTCCTCATGCAGCGTCGCCACCAACGCCTCATCGACCTGGCCGTTGCGTCGGTCGCCACGGCAGACCGCGCCACGAAATCCCACGATGTCGGGGTCCAGGCGACGGAGCGCGCTCGCATCGGCCATCCCCAACGAACCGGCCAGAGCACCGCGAAATCCAGCGCGACGGCAATCAGCCAGCCAATTTTGCAGGTCTTGCTCGCGGCAATGATCGAAGAGGGTCCGGCCGTCCTTCAACGCAGTGTCGATCATGCAACCCCATAGTTGCGCCTCTTGGGCAATCTCGGGTAGCAAGCGCCAGGAAAGCGCGCCCACCAAAGTTGCATCCCCGTAGCCAACGCCTACCAGGCGGCAGTGCGGATTTGCCAGACGAGCGGATCGTTGCACTTCCTTTAATAAGATGATAGCATCATCAGGACTAGCGGTAAGCAAGCCCACTTTCAGATAGTGGGCGCCCAACCTGGCTGCACCATAAGCAGCCAGGGCCAGAGTACCTGCTGGAGCAGTAGAATCACCCAAGGCGGCACTAACCGGCCGATCAGATGGCAGCGTGGCACACACCTCATGGAGAGCGGAAACGGAGGCGGTCCCTAAGGCTCCCTCAGCCGGATTCTTGATGTCGATGATTTGGGCGCCTCCACGCAAAGCAACTTGCGCCTCAGCAACTGATGTTACGCTGATCAATAGTTGCATGCAAGCCTCTCTACATTGCCGGATGCCTCCAATGGCATGGGCATTGAACAGTGTACCAGCCAATAAATGAGCCAAAAAAGGAGTATATAGAAATGGCAGAAAAATTAAAAGTATATAGCGACGAGGAAGTTCAGGAGAAATTGTCCCAGGAACTACCTGAATGGTATTTGGAGGATGGTTGGATCCGGCGTTACTACAAAACAGACGGCTGGCAGGCAACCATGATGTTGGTCAATACTGTCGGCTATTTAGCCGAGGCTTCTTACCATCACCCCGACCTGACCGTCTCCTGGGCAAAGTTATGGGTCAAGTTCACGACCCATTCCGCCGGTGGCATCACTGACAAAGACTTCGAAATGGCCAAAAAGGTCGAATCGGTTGTGCTATGGCGGCCAGCAGAAGATTCGGTTTTCGAGGGTGGGACCCCAAATAAGTGGGTACGCGGCGGCGAAAAACGCGGTTAGGATCTACATAGTCCGATATTGCCCAAGAAAATCCTGTTCGTAACTGGACGGTTGGCCGAACCTGCCCTGCGGCGCATCCTGGCTACCACACCCTTACCCTGCAGTTATGATGTAGCCGTCATGCCTATCTCGGTGGCGGCCCTCATGACGACATCCTGGATAGCCCGTCATTTCAGCTTGCCGCCTGATCACCGGCGGCATGTGGACTTACCGCCCGACTGTGACCTGGTCTTGCTTCCAGGCTTTTGTGAGGGAGAGCTGGCCGAGATCGAACAAACCTTGGGTATACCGGCCGAACGGGGACCAAAAGACTTGATAGATATCCCGTCGTATTTCAGCGTCGAACGCCAGCGCGAGAACTACGGGGCTTATAGTGTCCAGATAATCGCCGAGATTCAAGACGCCCTTCGACTGAGCGACGAGGCTTTGCTCGATCGCGCAGCATACTACCATGCCAGTGGTGCCGACGTCATCGACCTGGGAATTGGGCCGGCCAGCATCGGCGATACGGTATCTCATAAGGTACAACTGCTCAAAGAGGTTGGTTACCAAGTTAGCGTGGATAGCGTGGATCCGGTCATCATCCAGCAAGCAGACCAGGCAGGAGCGGATTATATACTGAGCCTCAATGATAGTAATCTAACTCTAGGGCGTGATCTGCAAGCTACACCGGTGGTGATCCCGGACGAAGATGGTGATGTGCAAACCCTATGGCGCAACGCCGAACGGCTGTGGGAATGGGGCGTTGGCTGTATCCTGGATCCTATTGCCTTGCCCATCGGCTTTGGCTTTGGGCGCTCGCTCCATGACCTCTATCGCACCCGCCAACAGTATCCTGAGGCTCAATTGATGATAGGCACCCATCACCTTAGTGAAATGACCGACGCTGATTCTACGGGCATTAATGCCTTGCTGATGGGAATCGCCCAAGAATTAAACCTGGCCTTTGTGCTGACCACGGAAGTCGCACCCTGGGCACAAGGAAGCGTGCGCGAATTAGACATTGCCCGGCGGTTGATGTATTACGCCCAAAATGAGGGGATCCCTCCCAAGCGCATAGAGGAAGGATTATTAACGATAAAGGAGAGCCGCCGACGGATCCACAATAGCGAAGAATTGAAGGAAATACAGGCGGCTTTGACAGATCCTAACATTCGAATCTACATCGACGGCACACAGATATACGCCTTCAATGCCGACCATTTTGTAGCCGGCACCGATGTCGAGGCCATCTTCCAGGAACTGGGCATTCAGGAAGCGAGTCACGCCTTTTACCTGGGACAAGAACTAACGAAAGCTGAATTGGCGCTGCAACTCGGTAAGAACTACACGCAGGACCGGCCGTTACGGTGGGGCTACTTGAGTCGTGAGGACAGTGATGATCATTGAGAGCATTGTAACTACCCTCGACGAAGAAGGCCGGGTGAACTTCGCCCCCATGGGAGTCGAATGGGGTGAGGAGACAATTGCCATCAAACCCTATCAAGAAACGACAACCTACCGCAACCTGGCGGCCACCGGCGTGGGAGTCATTAATCTGACTGACAACGTTTTAATATTCGCTAAAAGCGCCATTGCCAACCCCGTCTTTGCCACCCGGCCGGCCGTAGCGCTGCAGGGCATGGTCCTAGAGGACGTTTGCTCATGGCGTGAAGTAGAGGTAGTGGATGCCAACATGGAACAACCTCGTGCTCTCTTCACCACCCGGGTTGTCTACCGGGGTTTTAACCGCGAATTCCTGGGCTTCAATCGT
>DOXE01000132.1 GCA_003519205.1 Chloroflexota bacterium | reverse complement strand
TTGTTGTTGAACCGTGTTCGTGACCGGAACACCAGTCAAGATCGAAATTCGTTCGAAGACAGCCTGGCGTTCGGCCGGGTCGTCAGGCAAAAAGGCAGGGGTGATGGTAACGTTTAAACTGGGTTCATTGACGGCTAAAGGGAGGCCATTTCGATCAAAGATGACACCGCGTGGTGAATCGATCAGAATCCGGGCCAACTGGTTTTCTTCAGCCAGTGTTTGTAGTTCCTGGCCTCTTGTCTGCTGAAGCCAATAAACCCGGGTTAGTAACAGAAGGAGAACGACAATGATGGCACCACGCAGCAACAATAACCGGCCACGTATGCCAGTGTCTTCTTCCTGCGTCTCAATATCCTCTACTCTTTCCCAACCAATTCTCGACATAACAAAGGAACATCTCGCGATCAAAGAGGGTGGTCAAATTATGCCCCATTCTGGCACCGAACTCATCAACCCTTATTCTTCTCTCATATCTGCTGATTTATCTATATTTCAACTCGCTTTGGACTAAACAGACGCTCCAGGTTGTAATATCCCCAGTAAATCGGGAGTATTAACAAGCCATGTATCAAAGCAGTGGTCAAGATATAAGTCAGAATTGGTCCTACAGGTGAATATCCACTGGCAATATCGCCTAAAAGGTCAGGTATCCTCGTATTATTAGCTATATTGGATATATCGAGGAATTCATAACCGCCAATGGCTAAGGGCATCACAATCCTTAACAGAAGCAAATAAACAAACCAGAAAACAAGGGTAGCTATCACGCCGAGCACAACCGGCATCAGAATTCGACTCTCGGGAAAGTGACGCTGAATGAATACGACTAAAGCGACGGAAGCCATTAAAGCCAAGGTGGTCACTCCAAGTGGGCTGGCAGAAAAAAGATCCACGATGATACCGGCAATTAAAGCCCATATCAGACCCTGTCGTAGACCATTCAATAGTGTCCAGGCGATGGTTGCCACAAACCACAACTGGGGCACAATGCCAAAGATAGGAAAACGAGGCAATAGTGTGGACTGAAGTATGGCCAGAATGGCCATTAGAGGGATGGCTAAGTAGAAGCTTAGACTCATGGAGCAGGTAAGAGATCTTCAGGAATGGTGTCGAAAATAGTGGTATCGATCGTTCTGAAGTCGGTGATGACAAATACCATTTCCAACGAATCGAAATCGACAGCCGGTTGGACGACCGCTCTTTGAAATAAATCTGCTTCACGACGTTCCAGGTCGGTCACTCGGCCGATGGCTATGTCTTCCGGGAATCGCCCACCTAATCCTGATGTATATACGACCTCGCCGATATTAATCTGTGCTTCCAGATCCAACCAGTCCATGGCCATAACACCCCCCAACCCTCCACCACGAACGATGCCGGTAGCCCGGGAGTCTCCGAGTCGGGCGGGGATACTACTAATATTATCTGTGATTAAAATGACCATTGCCGAATGATTGGTCGTTCTAAATACTTGTCCGACCAAACCCCGGGCACTCTCAACCGGCATGCCCACGAACACACCATCTTCAGTACCCTTGTCGAGGATAATGCTACGAAATAATGGGCTGGTATCGTAACCGATCACAGAGGCTGTCAAGCGCCGGAACTCTGGGGATTCGCGCGCCCGATTAAAAAGATCTTGCATGAGTTGGAACTCGCCCTCTATCTCTCGTAGCTCCTCATTTTCCCGTTGTAAAGCTTGAACCTGCACCCTTAGCTGCTCGATCTCCGCCTGAGCAGCCTGTAGATCCTCAGGTCCGGCGAAGGTTTCGATCAGGGTATCAACCCGGGTGGTGGTCCATCCCATCACGGTGGTGAGAGGATCTTCAAAAAAGTTGAAGGCATTATCCAGGCTGCCACTGCTGTCGAGGACTAGGAGGAGGATCGTTACACCAATCAGGACGGCAAACGTTACCCAGCGAATACGCTGCTGTGTTTCGTCAAGGTTCATAAGAAGCAAACTGTATGGAATTAATACAGAAATCTATTCACTTAATGATGTGTGCTGCCACGATCCAATCCGACGAGGACGCGATCGTAATTATCCAGGTCCTCGAGAACTTTTCCGGCACCCCGCGCCACACAAGTCATTGAATCTTCAGCGATCCAAACCCGCATTTTGATGGCATCCTCAATACGCTCTGCTAATCCTTGAATCATGGCACCACCGCCAGCCAGACATACGCCAACCTCCATTAGATCGGCGACCAGCTCTGGGGGTGTCTCATCCAGGCTGTCTTTCACCGTATCAACGATAACGTTGACCGATGGGGCCATTGCTTCTCTCAACTCGATACTGCTGATCTCAACTGCCTGCGGCAATCCGTTAATTAGATTTCGCCCACGGAGAGTCATCGTCGTTTCTTCAGGTAGGGCAAAAGCCGATACGATACCGATCTTGATACGCTCGGCCATACGCTCGCCGATAAGCAAGTTATATTTACTTCGAGCATACTGAACGATATCTTCGTCCATCTCGTCGCCGGCAACACGAATCGAACGACTGACGACAATCCCTCCCATGGCAAATACGGCAACCTCAGTGGTGCCACCGCCGATATCGGCCAGGACAACGCCTGACTCCCTTTCATCTGGTCTCAGCACTGCCTCGCCGCTGGCAAGGGGTTCGAGAATGAGGTCCTCAATATCTACCCCAACACCGCGGATGCACTTAACCAGGTTCTGGACTGAGGCTACCGCAGCAGTGATGACATGGGTTTCCACATCCAGCCTGAAGCCATGCATACCTACT
>DOXE01000067.1 GCA_003519205.1 Chloroflexota bacterium | reverse complement strand
ATTGCCGGGATTGATGGCTGCATCTGTTTGGATAACGTTGAAGACATAGTTATCTTCCGCAAGCTGCAACGGCCGGCCTAAGGCGCTAATAACCCCGGTAGTCAACGTTTGCTCCAGGCCAAAGGGATTGCCGATGGCGATAGCCCGCTGGCCAACCCGCAGATCAGCCGTAGTGCCTAGCTCAACTGGCATTGTTCCTGGTGGCAAGCTCTCCGGCATCAAAATCGCCAGATCGTTCAGGGGATCGGTCCCGACGATCTCGGCCGGCACCCTGGATTCATCGGAAAAAGTAATCTCGATGCTGTCCGCACCCTCGATGACGTGGTTGTTGGTGACGATGTGTCCTGACCTGTCGACCACGAATCCCGATCCTGTTCCCTCACTTGCAGATGGTCCGAAGAAAAAATCCATGGTTATGATGCGAGCTGTAACATGGACGACGGCCGGACTTATCCGCTGGTAAAGATTGGTGATCAATTGTTCCTCGATGTCAATGGGCGCCATATCCACATCTGACAGAGGCGTCGGCGTGGCCACGACGACAATTGGGGTTGGCTCTACCTGGGTAGTTGGGGTGACCTCCTGTAGTTGGCTGCAACCAACGCCGATGAGCAGAAATGTGAACAAAAATAAGACCTTTGGATGGTCATGGAGTAGTAGCTCTCTTTTTCACTGGGTTTGATAACTATCTTACCGTGGCTGGTTGTTTGTTAGCAGTATGCTAGATAACCCTATTTCAGATGTAGGTTATTTTAGCAATTGAATAGAGTTCTGAAACTTAAACCCGGTCAGGTACGTAATCATTTTATAGGTGTTGAGGAAAATATCGTCAAACCTGGTTTCATATCTAGGGCATGATACCATTTCAAATCGTCTATCGCGTTTCAAAGCAGGGCATTGAAGGAAAGATCGAATGAATATGTTAGAAAACCTTCGCAGGAGTGAACGAGGGGTATCTTTCGGCCGCACGTTGAAAACTCAAGCTATCATCTTGGGAGGATTCGTGTTGCTTATCTGGCTGCTGGAGATAATCGACTGGTTGATCTTGAAAGGATCTCTCGATGCTCTAGGAGTCCAACCCCGTACGCTGGTGGGTCTGAGAGGCATCCTGTTCATGCCCTTCTTGCACGGTAGCTTTGGTCACGTCCTGGCCAATACCATCCCCTTCCTCATTCTGGGCTGGCTGGTGATGTTAGGGGGTATTTCCCAGTTTTTTACTGTTGTGGCTGTGACCATAGCCGTCAGCGGGCTCGGGGTTTGGTTATTCGGTAGCTCCAATTCCGTACATATCGGGGCCAGTGGGCTCATATTCGGCTTTTTTGGTTTTCTAATAACGAAAGCCTATTTCGAACGCAGCCTGCCTTCCATCATCCTGGCTATCTTCGTCTTCGTTCTGTACGGCGGCCTTTTGTTGGGGGCTTTTCCTCAGCGGGGGGGAATTTCCTGGCAGGGCCATCTCTTTGGTTTTATCGGCGGCGCTTTATCCGCTTACATGCTTACCACCAGTCGTTGGCGCCGAGATCCGACCTGACCGAACCCCAGACCCCAGTCCCCAACCCCCAATTTGTCATGTGGTACAATCAAAGTAGGTGATTGGCTGAAAATGTCGAGGACGATGATGGATGAGGACAATTTAACTGATCTACGCCAACTATTGGCCAGCCAATTGGCCCGGCACTCAGAGATCCATTTTGCTGTGCTGTATGGATCGGCCGCTGAGGGGGGCCCTTTTCGTGACCTGGATGTTGGGCTATTTGTCGACCGTTCGGCGGTGCCAGCTTCGAGGGATTGGGATTTCGCCTTTGAACTGGCGGTGGAACTGGAAGCAGCCATATCCTACCCTGTGGACGTCCGGGTGATAAACGATGCATCCTTGCCATTTCGTTTCAGTGTCAGCCGTGGGATACCATTGTTGGTCAACGACGAGGAAACATGGGTCAACTTCCTGGAATGGACATGGATTATGTACTTTGATTTTCAACCTGTAGCCATGCAATACTTGAAAGAAATGAAATGAATAAGGAAGTAGATCAAGTTCGGGTTCGGGAATTAATGGGCAATATGAATGATGCCCTTCGTCGTTTGCGCGAATTAGGTCAACTGTCCGAAAAGGATTTCCTGGCCGATTACCACAATACGGAGAGTGCCAAGTATTTGTTAATTGTGGCCTCTGCGGCGACCGTCGATCTTTGCAACCACATTGCCGCCCGTCGTGGTGGAAGGGCACCGCAGGATTATGCAGATTGTTTTGCCGTTCTACTGGAGATGGGTGTTATCGAGGATGGGTTAGCGAAAAACCTCCAACAGATGACCCGCTTTCGAAATCTCCTGGTCCATGTATATGGGCAGGTGGACAATCGTCTGGTATATCAGGTTATGCAGGAGGATCTAGATGATTTAGATGCCTTTCAACAGGCTATATTAAACTGGATGGGAAGCTGAGGGAAGGGAACCATACATGTCGGAAGCTCGCCGCAAGGGTATCGGCCGGGCTTTGATGCATAAGGCTCGCATCTTTGCCCAGGCCACTGGGTCTGCCAGTCTAGAACTCTTTACGGCTGTAGATAACAAGCCGGCTCAGGAATTATACGAATCCCTGGGTTACGTCCGCGATGAGGAGTTTTACTTCTACGAATTGTCGCTGAAGTGAAGCAATAAGCCCTGCGATAGCTATTAGAGATATTCTAGTTCTCGGGCGGCGGCCGTTAACTCGTCTCGAAACTTAGGGTGAGAGATATTAATTAATTCGTGTGCCCTTTGGCGAATCGTTTTGCCAAATAAAGAGGCCACGCCGTACTCCGTGACGACGTAATGCACGTCATTGCGGGTGGTGACTACCCCAGCTCCCTTATTAAGCAAAGGCACGATGCGGCTGATAGAATCCTTTTTTGCTGTGGATAGGAAGGCGATGATGGGTAAACCATCTTTAGAACGAGCAGCACCGCGGATGAAGTCAACCTGGCCGCCGACGCCACTGTAGATCTGAGGTCCGATTGAATCGGCACACACTTGACCGGTGAGGTCCACTTGCAGCGCCGAGTTGATGGCTACCATCTTTTCATTTTGGGCGATGTTAAATGGATCATTGACGTAGTCAGTGGGGTGCATCTCGATAATGGGATTATTGTGCACGAATTCGTAAAGCCGTTTCGAACCGAACAGGAAACCGGAGATGATCTTGCCTGGGTGAAACGTCTTGCGGGCGCAGGTGATCACCCCGGCCTCGACCATATCGATGACGCCATCAGAAAAAAGCTCGGTGTGCACTCCCAAATCTTTGTGGCTGCCCAGGTTTTGTAGCACAGCGTCCGGGATACTACCAATGCCCATTTGTAATGTGGCGCCATCGGGAATCATCTCGGCTATGTGCTGGCCAACTAGCAGATGCCGTTCAGTAGTACCCCCTTGCGGCGCTTCGGGTAATGGATAATCGACTTCGACGATGTGGTGCAAACGGCTGACATGGATGAAGCAATCGCCAAGCGTTCGGGGCATTTGCCTGTTTACTTCGGCGATGATGATCCGCGCCGACTCGGCGGCCGGCTTCGTCGTTCCTACTTCAACGCCGAAACTGCAGAACCCGTGTTCATCCGGTGGTGACAATGAGATGAGTACGGCATCTAGCGGTAATTGCCCATNNGGCCGATAAATAGAGCATTTACTCTTATCGCCCCCTGAAATTGGGGGTCGACATACGGTGCCTCGGCGAAGGTCAATATGTGGGTGAGTTCGACATCCCGAATCTCACTGGCGCGCCTTATCAATCCCCCGATCAACTCTTTTGGCACACCAGAACCGCCAGCCAAATAAACGCGGTTGCCCGACTGAACGCTGGTCAAAGCAGTGTCAGCATCAGTTACTTTGCCCCGGTACATCGCTTCCCAGTTCATCAGTTGCCTCCGGCCAACAGGCGGACAAATAAGTCGCTATCTATCTCCCGGCCGAGGGCGCTGGCAACACCAGGATGGGCCAATTCACCCTGGTATAAGTTAATGCCTCTGACCAGGGCCGGATCTTGCTTCAGGGCCCCAAGTAGTCCGCTTTCGCCGATAGTAAGCAGATATGGCACGACGGCATTGGTGAGGGCGTGACTGGTCGTGCGGGCGACCGCGGCCGTGTAATTAGGCACGCAGAAATGAATCACACCCTCGTCGACGAAGGTCTGATCGCGTAGCGTCGTCGGACGGCTGGTTTCCACGCAGCCTCCCTGGTCGATGGAGAAGTCAATGATCACCGATCCCGGCCGCATCTGACGAACCATCTCCCGGCTGACCAATACCGGTGCCCTTTGACCGGGGATCAATACGCAGCCAACAAAAACGTCGGCAAAAGTTATGGCGCGATTGAGGTTGTATTCGTTGGAGATCATCGTCGTCACCCGGCCTCTAAAGGTGTCATCCAGATGCTGCAACTTTCTAATGTCGCGGTCCAAAACCGTAACCTGGGCACCCAGGCCCAAGAAAGCCCGGGCAGCGTTGAAGCCTAAAACCCCACCACCCAGGATAACGATGGCAGCCGGCGGCACGCCTGGAATTCCGCTGAGCAAGATACCCCGCCCCCCTTTATTGTTCATGAGTAGCCGGCCGGCGATAATTGGAGTCAGACGGCCGGCAATCTCACTCATCGGCTCTACCACTGGTAACAGGCCGTCCTCATCCTGCATCGTGTCGTAGGCGACGGCCGTGATCTCCCGTTCGATCAGCGCGTCTAATAAGTCGGGGGAAGAAACTGAAAGATGAAGGAAAGAACAAATCGTCTGCCCGTGGCGGAAAAACCGGTGTTCTTGGGCTGTTGGACGGCTTACTTTGGCCACTAAGTCAGCCCGGCCAAAAGCTTCGGCGGCCGAGTACACGATTTGCGCGCCCGCACGACGATAGTGCTCGTCGCTGAAGCCGGCCCCGGCCCCGGCCCCACGTTCCACGTACACTGTATGGCCGGCCTGTACCATTGCCAGCACCCCAGCCGGGGTTACCCCAACCCGCATTTCTAAATCTCTCGTTTCTTTGGGTATACCAATCTCCATGGAAGAAGCCACCTTTTTACGAACTTAATCGGCCGCCTCGCCGATCGCTTCGCCACTGAAGCTGCGTAAATAGCTAATCGCCAGGACAAACATGATGGTAATGATGGCCGCCGAGACGAGACAAAAACGGCAGATGGCGTTAATTACAAACAGCTCCAGAGCTGTAAGACCCAGGCTGAATAGAAAGGCAAAGCCAGTCAGGCCGACAATCAATTCTGGCGAATAGTCGTCGAGCAACAGCCACCAATCTTTCAACCAGGTCAATAAAAAGATGACAGCGTAGCCAACCAGCCCGATCAGGGCCACCGGGATCGGTCCAATAGAGGAATAAGGCGCATCGGGACCGCTCACTTTACCGCAGTCATCCCAACTGCTTGCGGTGCAGGCATCGATCAAGTTGCCATTATGGTAAAGCAGCAGGTAGAAAGCGACCATCAATCCAGGGACTGCCAGCAACTGGATCAGGCGGATCTGCCAATCCTCGGGCCAATTCCTAACCCCCATCGCTAACACCCACAATGGCATTTATCTGCTGTTGAAAAGAGGTTAATGGCTGGTTGCCCCGTATCATCATGTCGTTGACGAAGAATGTAGGCGTAGAATTGACTCCCAGTGCGGTAGCCGCCATGATATTCTCTTGAACGGTGTTGTTATAATCATTATCCTGCAGGCAAGCGTTAAAGGCTTCGAGGTCAAGTCCCGAATCTTCAGCCACCTGCCGGAAACTTGCCGCCGACATGAAATCTGGGTCTCCCTGAGTATCAAATAACCGCCGATGGTATTCAAAGAAGCGATCTTGTTCGGCGGCGCACAGGGCAGCAGTCGCCGCCGGAGCGGTCTGTGGCCCTAAGGCATAAGGCATGACCACCCATTTTACCTGGCCAGGTTTCACATAGAGGTCTTCGATCAAGCCGGCCGTCTCCACGTTAAAGTTCTTACAATGGTTGCAGCCATAATCAGAGACTTCGACGATAGTGACTGGTGCATCTTCAGATCCTTTTGCCACGCAGTTGNNTTGGTTGCGGCGAATCTTGTTCCCGCAGGGTTAAGAACAACAAAGCAAACAAAGCAACGACGCCCACGACGACGATGCCGCCGATGAGCAGCCAATTTGTCCCTTTACTCTCTACACGCCGAGGACGGCGTGTCTTTTTCGCTCGTTTCGCCATAAATTTTTTTCTCCTGAGACCTGTTCATTTTGTGGATCAGTTTACCGTATTGTTTCTCTTCCACGAGTGCCAAATGTAATCGATAAGAGCAGATCTTTGTCATTATGTCATCTATCCCTAATAAAAAGCTAATTTTACCTTGCTTTTTATATTGGGTGAATCTTGGAAGAAAGTCACTGGCAAAACATGAT
>DOXE01000310.1 GCA_003519205.1 Chloroflexota bacterium | reverse complement strand
TAAGCGGCATCCCGGTAATTGCCAAAGACTTGATCATAGGGGATCAGACTACGTTCGTCCCCTGGAGTCCTTGCCGTTTGGCTGACCAACAGCCCACATCTTGCCGGGTCGCCGGCACATTCAGCCGGCAACTCAACCTCAATGCCTTCTTCGCCCGCCAGGTCAATAAATTCCGGCACAAAGACATTATCGACATGACCACCACCGGGACCTGGACCACCGGCACCAGCGCCCTTTCCTGACAGTGAACCCTGAACAGAGGCAGGATTGGAAAACTCATCTCTTTGTCCAGGCCCAATTTGTTCATCAACCTGGCCCTGGTCTGATGCAGATGCCGATCCGCCGGCTTGGGCTATTTCTTGCCGGCTTTGCTCCAATTGTTCCGCAGCAGACGCCGCTCGTTGGGCCATGGCCTGCTCTTGCCCTCGCTGCGCTGAGGTAGCAGCGCCTTCCCGCAATGCTTCTTGGGCACCGGTCGTATTCTCTGAACCCAATGCCTGAGCTGCCTGGCTAATTTGACTGGCTAGCTCAGGGTCCAGTGTTTCCAAGCTGGTGGCCATGTCGGAAAGGGTCGAAGCCAGCTCTTCAATCTGTTCGGAACTTCGGCTGGGCAAACTGTCGGCTAATTGGTTCATAAAAGAACTGGCGGTCGAAAGTTGTCCATCCTGAAAAGCCTGGCCAAGGGACAGGGTGAGAGGATTTCCGCCAAGTGTATCTCCCACTACTTCTAGAGATTCACGAAGGGCTCTATTATCATATTTTTCCAGCAGTTCTCGCAATTCGGCCGTCGTTTCCGACAAAGTGGCCACGGCCCGTTCCCGGCTAAGTTCCCCATCACGCAACTGCTCGACGGCACCTTGTATCGGNNGGTTCTCTCCAGCGGGTTGGGCATTAACACAGCCGCGATTATTAGGGCTCCAGTTACCACCAGTACAGCCAGATCACGCCTATTCAGGCGCAATGGCTGCCGGCCTTCGATATCCAGGACTTTCATCGCCTGAACGGTGTCAATCAATTGTAGATGTTGCAGATGGGATGCAGTTTTCAAACCGCCAGAATGTATTTCGACGGCCGTACTAGCCCGGGCGTAAAGTTGGTATCGCCGATCGGCAAACCGGGCCTGTTCAATCAGGGAGTGGCGTTTGAAAAAGACCACGATGGCACTGATGGCCAAACCGGCCAGGGCCAACAGGCCAGCCAACAAGGCCACATCCCGGTTGAATAAAACGGGCCGGTAGCGGGTGATAACAGCAATCACGGCTGCTGTTAATAGGCCAGCCAACAAACCACGAGGCAACCACAACAGTAATTGGGCCCGTCGCCGGCGGTTTTCCAACTGACCGAGAAGTTGGATCAGGCTTTGAAATTCAACATCCAAAGTTGTGACTCACTTTCTAGCAACTCGCTTTATCCGGCGAATACAGGCCCAGTATAAGAATATCCCTAAGAGGATGTAAAGAATTACATAAATCAACCATGGCGACCAGATATAGGCCAAGCGCCCGTCGATGAAATCAGTAAAGTAAACCAAGGCGTCTTGTTCCACCAGAAACAAGTCGCTTATGACGAGGGTTGCCGGCAGATTGGTCGCTGCTAAAAGCAATCCACCATATATTAACATGATTTGCACAGGCCAGGCGGGAGTACTCGGACCAAAAAGGACAGGTCCAAGTATTGAGGTGATCAAGGCAGCCACAATGGGCGTACCAAACGTCAGGGTGAAGGCGACGGCAAACGTCGTAAGACTCGCCGTTAAGGTCGAGCGCAGAACGGTGGATATATAAAGACCGATGAGGGCAAAAGTGATAGCTGAAATAAGGATGAGAAATTGAGAGAGAAGTAGCTCAATGGGCGAGATGCCACCAAGGAGAAAGGCGATGCCTTGAAGCGGTATTGATACGATGATTAGCAGATAAATGTAACTCAGGGAGGAGAGGAGTTTTCCGGTTACCAGGGATCTGGCCGGCAAGAGCGTCGTTCTCAACAGGTCATAGGTTTGCCGCTCTTTTTCACCGACGATAGCGGCCGAGGTAAAAGTCGGACCAATAAATAGAACCAGTATCACTTGCACCAGGAGAACGGCTGTAAATACAGCCTTGCCGGCTTGGCGATTACTGGGTCCAAAGTTATTACCAGAAGAGGCAACATAAGCCAGATACACAGTGAAGATGAGTCCCCCCATTAATAATAGATAGGCGGTCATGAGCAAAAATGCTCGTTGCCCCCGCATTCGGCTTCGCAGCTCTTTGACTGTAACCGGATTACGCGCCAGGTTTCGTAACCATGAACGGCTCCGGCTTACTCTTTGGTTATTATCACTCATCTTGTTCAGCTTACGATGCCACGGGTTAGATGGAGGAAAAGATCTTCAAGATCACCACCATCTTCGCTAAATGATACAATCGGGATCTCTCCTTGAATTAGTTCGGCTAGGAGGGAACTCATCTGTTGATCGCTGCCAGTGAAATCAAATCGGATGGTATCAGGAGGCAGATCGACCTCGGCCGATGTTAAGATCCCGTTGACATGATCGTTCATAATTAACACTTTCTGAAGATCCTCTAATTGACCTAAAGTGCGGACATGGACAACCCGGTGCGGCCGGAGTTTTTGTTTCATCTCAGCCAAATCACCATAAGCGACGAGATGCCCTGCCTCAAGAACGGCGATGCTTGTACAAATATCGGCCACTTCGGATAAGATATGGGAAGAGAAGAAGATGGTTTTCCCCATATTTTTCAACTCGCGCAGCAGCTCACGCATCTCAATTCTTGCCCGAGGATCCAACCCGCTAGCCGGCTCGTCNNGTCCAGGTACTCCCAGACCTTCATATCCTCATATACGCCAAAAAAGTCCGGCATATAACCCACGACGCGACGCACGTCACGCGGCTGGCTAGTTACCGAAAAACCAGCCAACCATGCCTGGCCACTGGTAGGTTGAAGCAAGGTGGTCAGGATNNATAATGGTGCTCATCTTAATCTGTTATTTCTTTCTCACCTGTTAAGCTAGGATAAACTTCTGCGATGACAAGGCCTTCAGATCCATCGTTCTGCAAGCGAATTCGAACGGCGTTACTTTGACCAATGTAAAGCTCCGGATCTCCTACCGTAATTTGGCCCCAATGAATCTCCTCTAGCGTTACCCATAACCCTTGTTGCCAGTCCCACAATTGGGTCCGTGGTAGCTCCTGGGAAATTGCATCCCCTGGTTTGCGCAGGATTATGTCGAGTTGATCGATGCGCATGCTTTGAAAGTTAGGCCACGGCCGGTATTCGAATTCGATCCAGCCTGGCGGCAGATAAAGGTCGTTGATAGTCGCATCAAAGACGCCATTTTCTCCAAGCACTTGCCAGCTAACCAAGGCTTTGGGAATTGAAAACCTCTGACTGCCCTCAATGGTCTGTTCGAGCGGCATCTCAAAGAAATATAGCGTCGTCACGGTTTCCTCAAATTCTGACTTACTCAGGACAATGTCCAATTGTTCTTCATCTGACCAGGCGATCAGAGTGACCGTTCCCGGTACACCTGTATTGCCCAGTATGCTGTAACCGGTAGCAATGGCTTCGAGCAATTGCCATTTAGGAAAAACTTCTGGATCATCGAAATAATCGGCCGTGCCCAAGATAGTGCCATAATTCAAACCGATTGGTGAAGTTACTGGTCCTGGGGGAGCTAGGCTAGTACTGTAACCACCACCAAAAGACCCCGATAACGCTGTAGAGAATGGCTCTGTGATGTGAACAACACCTCCCGTTTCGATATCCCCTAAAGGGATGGCGTTTAATCCCACCAAAACAGTGGCGTTTGTGAAATTTACTGGACTATCATTTTCAACCGTGATATCCATAATAAAATCATCACCTTCGGATCTCAGATGGGCATTTCCATTGATCTCTGGGGCAGGCTGGATACTGTCGGCCACCAACGGTTGAATATCGCCGACATCTACGCGGATTCCTCGCACCTCCACCTGGCGGTCTCGCTCGATGGCATTGATGTTTCCCCCACCCGACAAGGTATTAAATGTATCGTCAAATGGTCTGATGACCACAGAACCGGGTAATGTCATGTCGTAGGTAGAGCGCCCTGGTGAATATAAACCAAGTAATGTTTGAACCCGTAACTGCTGGCCGTCGATATGGCCAAAGGCAACGGACATCTGGTTTACCACGACATCATTTCCCTTTAAACGAAATCCGGTCAGTAAGGCGACCAACGTAAAGGCCAGAGCCAGGCCTGGAATGGTGAGCCAGGCCAATTCCCGCCGCCGCATCCTCTTGAGAATGAAATAATTCAGTGGCCCAATCGCGGCAATATAAATGACGAGAAATAGAAACAACAATCCCGGCGAAGGAAGACGAATTGATGGCAAACTAGAGATGGCGCTCTTGGCGGCATAGCCGTTCGTAGCCCCTATGGCCCAGGCCGGCAACGGGGGGATCCTGGACACAATTTCATTCCAAATAACCGCACTTCCATCCCAGTCAGATAGGGGGGCTAGATTTGGATCAAGAGCCAGAAAATAAATCGACCCCCGGCCAAAGCTCTTTCGTGCCAGTAAAGGCAACCCTTCTTCATGCAATAAAACTTCGCCATCTTGGATGCTATTGAATGTTACGAGATAAGGACCAGGATCACGAAAAGGTTGGCCAGCCTTGGCTCTTAGCCCTGGCAGATCATCCATCGACTCGATGCCAGTTATGGTCACGGGCAGCAGATCAACCAGGCCAGCAACCGTTTTTTGCCAACCAGGTCCTCCGGCGACCACCATTTGGCCGCCAGTGCTAAGCCAACCCAATAAGGCCTCACCTTGGTCCGGCTTTAACTGGGCTGTATCCACGTCATGGAACACGATAACATCAAAAGCATTCCAGGCGGCCGGCACCTCGGGCAAAGCCTCAATATCCACAAAAGCCACGGCGGCATTGTTCCGGTCACCAGTCTGTTCTTCCAAAAAATCTAAATTGCCAGGGCTGGAGCTAACGACGCCATATAAAATATCTTCTGTTGCCAGCCAATCCAGGTTGTTAGTCTCTGTAGCTTTTAGGATTCTCTCTCGATCGTCGACGAGATCGACGGTCAGGCGGTTAGCCAAATCAGATAGATAT
>DOXE01000417.1 GCA_003519205.1 Chloroflexota bacterium | reverse complement strand
AATAAACCGGGTCATTGCCGTGGCCATCCCCAACAATGCTGCAACTTCCCAATAACCACGACGGGCGAAATAAAGCGCGCCAATTGCACCTAACAAAAACAGCGATTCTGTGTAAATGGCTGAGCCGAAAAAAGCGGCCGGGAAGATGAGGAAGTACCAGATGGTCCTATCGGCCATTTGCTGTCCCCAACCTGCGGTGACCAATTTATAGAAGAGAATCGTCGCCAGCAACAAGGCTGCGTTGCTGATGAGTACGCCAGCCAACAGCGAATCACCCACCAGGGGCGTCAGGGTTCGCATCAACAAGGGTAACAAGGGGAAGAATGCCACTGAAGGCAACTCAACGCCATCATACTGATATCCCTCTTCGGCGATGCTCACATAAAAGCCCGTATCCCAGCGGCTGCCAAACACGNNCCACGCGTACTTCAGTCCACCACCTTAAACGCGTATGAACTTTATCCCTGTTCTCCAAGACGATACTCATAAGATGACTCCTTGATCAAGTCGTACCCAGGTCATTTCATTACTGACGGTATGCGATGGGCAAGAATACTGGGTTGGGGAAGTCCAGGAAGAATGTGGGCCCTTCAAATCCAACGGGCGGCGTGACTGTGGGACCTGATTCAACCAGCTCGATACTTTCCGTCGCAGTAGCGTTGATGTCGACTTCTAAAGTAACGTTATATGTGCCTGGAGCAGCCCCAGCCGTGTTAAGCTTAAAAGTCGCTGTCCCTCCGGCATCCGTCATGACGCTTCCCTTAGTTTCACCATTCACGTAGATGGTCGCCAGGCTATTTGGTGGATAGCTGCTGCCGGTAAACGCAAAGGTGCTTCCGGGAGCGCCACTGGATTCGTTAACCGATAAATCAGGTTCATAAACACCTGTCAGACTCTCCCACCCGATGGCTCCTACCGGCAAATCCACGAAGGGAATCATGGCCGCGCCGGACAAGAGAATAACAAGCGTTAGCGTGAGGCGAATAATTTGTTCTTTATTTAAAGACTTCATTGACAACACTCCTTCATATTTATCTAATATTTTTCCAGACTCGATCGTTTGTGCGTATATACAGTGACAGTAAATGCCTATCTCTGATCGCCGGACACGGTTTCGTTAGGAGCCAGGTGGTACAACGAGCCAACAGGGGTGACTTTAGCCACTCTGAGTAGCTCGATAGATGGGTTGTTGATATAGATGGGGCGCTGGCCTAGCTCACTCAAAATGAGCTGGTTCATCTCGTCGCTACCTATCAAGAAGCGGTTGATGACCATCACGTCTGGTCGCTGCCCTTCCACTAGCTGCATGTATTGCAATCCCGGAACCGTATCCCACCAGCCAAATACCAGGGCGTTCGGCCGCACCTGCTGCAAAATCTCTTCGCTTTGTTGCCGGGTGCTCCAGTCATCGGACAGGTCAACCCGCGACCAGTTCCAGGATAGCGCTAACAGAACTACTGCGATAATCGATCCGTAAAGAACCGGCTCAAGACGAGGATGCGGCAGTGTATGCCTCAACCATTGGATGAGCGTCTGGCTGCCATAACCCAACCAAATGGCCCAAACCAAGTAGACTGGCAGGAACATGGTAGACTTGTCGATGACGCGGTAGTTGATGTAGAAGATGGCATTAGCCAGGAACATGAACAACAGCATGCCGCCGAAGCGGCGGTCATTGCGCAATAAAACCGCCATGCCAAGGATGCCCGGGCCGATGCCGATGGCGAAGAAAGCAGCCCATAGTTGAATGCCAAAATTGTGTACCTGGGGCCACAGCTCATATAGTTTGTAACCAAACATTAGCCCGGAGAAGCTTTTTCCGGTAACCANNGCACCCAGGAGTCCGGCAAGCCAAACGCGCCATTTTAACAATTCCCGCGGTTGGTTGGCGAAGATATAAAATATGCCGCCGGGGATGAGCAACAAAGTGGCGGCATGATTACCCATGCTCAATACCATGAGCATGATAGGCCAGGCTAGGCGGGCGGGGCTGGGAGCTTCTGCCCAGCGCATAAGAAGCAAGATGACCCCGGCCATGAGTGCCGTATGCAGCGTATAAACCTCGGCAATAAGGGATAACGACCAAAAGTAAGGAGCCGTCGCCAAAAGACCCAAGGCCCCCAGTCGAACCCAGGGGTTAAACTGCAGGCGGCGGAAGATGCGTTCAAGTAAAAGAATGGTAGCTGCCCCGCACACGGCCGAAAACAGATTCATGCGGTAACCCATGTCGCCTATCGGGAGCCAGGACCAAATCTTCCCCAGAACCAGATAAAGGGGATAACCCGTGGCGCGGACGATGCCATTGGTAGCTACGGCCGTGGTTAATTCGGCGCTGTCCAGATTGTAGATTGTTGGTGCCAGGGTGAGGGTATAGATTAATAATGGTAGACTAAAAGCTGCCAGGGCAAACCAGTCCAAGCCGGCAACAAACCTTCGCGAGTGTTCTGCCCATCTATGCGGCTGGCGGTAGCCATACAAATAATTGGCCACTAACTTTCCTCATCATACTCTGTGCTTGGTGGTGGGTTCGAAACCCTTCCGATGATATAGTCGCAATATATGCTTATAAGTAACGATAGTGGTAATAATTGTTTTAAGCATCTGCTTCTACATACGTTGCATAGTAGTGTGTTGGATGTGTGATCGGCACAATCACGCCCATTGCCACGATTACATCCCGGTAATTTATCCATGATGCAGCATCAGTAGAGCCTACCAACCGTGATTTCACTCAGGGACAGTGTTGAAATACATACCACTCCTGGGCAACTCTTCGCCTGGCTAGGGCGAATGCCCGAGGAGTACAAGTCATGGCATCCAGATCATGTCGCCTGCCGGGTTGTTCACGGATCTGTTCTCGAGGTGGGCTCCGAGATTGAGTGCCAGGAATATCTCCATGGGAAATTGCACTCGTTGCGCTTTCGTATGACGAAAGTGATTCCAGACAGACGGGTAGAGTTTGTAATTGAAAGGATGGGGCGGGGCGCGTTTGAAGCCCAGGCAAATGATGATACTGTCACATTTGTGGCAGAGCTCGATATCGGTTCAACTGCTCCGATTGTTGGCCGATTCGTCGATTTCATTATTTCTCGACTCTTCAACCAAAGAATCGAATCCATGAGGCAACATATGGCCGAGGAAGGCCGGAATCTGAAAACGATACTTGAATACGGCTCACCTTCTGCCTGATTAAGATGGTTCTGCATGAGTAGAAATGCTGTGGGCATTAGCTAGAAAGCATTGCAAAATGGCTCTGAAAGTGCCAAAGTCCTGTCGCTCACCCTTGAAATCCTCTGCTTCCTCAGCGTCCCTGCGGTGAATTGCAACGGAAATTAGCTAGACTGACTCTTTAATGGCAAGGCCCCCTGGCTAATTGGCGCTGTCGACATTCATTGTTGGGCTATCTTAGCCCTGTTGATTTCGAATGCTGCGATGATCCCCCTTAACCTTGTGTCCATTTTATGGACAATTACAAAGCACTTGTGGGCGAGAGGATATTGGGTATCAGTGTTGGATTGAATGAAGAGCAGATCAGGAAATTTGTGAAGTGGCAACAAACACGAGAACAGAGAGATTAACCAAAAGACGTAACATTATTAATTACGCCTTTCAGGCAGACATCATGCTGCCACCTCTGATGGTAGTATAATTGACTCAAAGCAATATGAATAGGAAATTTCTTAATCGCTTACCCGTTAGATCGATAGCACTCGCAGTAGTAATATCCGGAGGGCTCGTCTACAGGCAATATCGACATGACATGACATTCGCCTACCAGCGGGTATCTACCAACGGTAAGATGATTGAGACGGCCTGCGGGCCGATCCAATACACTGAGTTTGGTGAGGGAGCCCCAATGTTGATCGTGCATGGAGCTGGCGGTGGGTATGACCAAGGTGAATACTTTGCAAAATTAATTG
>DOXE01000092.1 GCA_003519205.1 Chloroflexota bacterium | reverse complement strand
GGTCACGTCAGTTGTAGAATATTTTACGAGAAGTAAACAATCTGTCACAGTCTTTAGCTTGACATAATTTATAAATCACAGACGCAATCTTATCAGTAGATTATGTCAAGTTTTTAGTATCAGGTCTTTAAAGGTGGATAATTGAGATTATTCCTCTACTTATCGATTCAGGTCCAAAAGTAGTGCGCATCACCTTATTTATAGGGCTGATACTTTGGTTAACAGCCTGCGGAGTAGGTAATCCGCTGGTTTTGCCAACCGACACACCTCCGCCACCTACATTCACCCCTGCCCCCACGGCAACTTCTACCCCAGCCCCTGATTCGATCTTAGGCTTCACCGAGTTTCTGGCCCAAACCGAGAGCCTCAGACCACCGCAACGGCAGGATCTGGTCAATCGATACACAGCACAATTAGCAAAAACTCCCATTACTGGGGATAACCAGGCCATCTTCCTGTGGCTTGGCGCGGCCGAATCTGTGGCCGTGATCGGGGATATGAATGGTTGGAAGGCGACGGAGACGTCTATGTTAACTCGTCTAGAAGGAACGGACCTATGGTATCTAGTAGCCGAATTTGAACCCAACGCACGCCTTGAATACCAGTTCCTGGTAAATGGCGAAGAACCGAACCTGGATCCACTCAATCCTAAAACCATCAAGAGCCTTAACAAGCCCAATTCTGTGCTGGCTATGCCAGGCTACGAGACACCGACGGAATTACTGCCATCTGAGATGGTGATACCCCAAGGGATGATCACCTCTCATACCATCGACAGCAGCTACGTAAACCAGACCCGTACCTTTTTCGTTTATGAGCCGGCCGGTCAGATAGTGGGGGGCAAATTACCTACCATATACTTCAACAATGGCACTCAATATCTCAACCTAATCGATACGCCGGCCATCCTTGACAGTCTCATCGCCAAGCGTATCATCCCGCCTCTCATCGCCGTCTTCGTCCCGCCCATCAATATCTCCCAAGAATACATGCTAGAAGACGCTTATGTGGCCTTCCTGGCCGATGAATTGGTACCTTATGTGCAACAAACTTACGATGCCGATCCCAATCCAGAAAAAACAGGGGTCATGGGTTCGTCCTTGGGTGGATTAGCTGCGGTTTACACGGCCTTTACTCGACCAGACGTTTTTGGCCTGGCGGCCGGTCAATCCGGAGATTACGGCGTAAACGAAAACAAACTTATCCAGCTGGTAAAAAGGCAACAGGCCGGAACAGCGAATTCTCAACCCGTTCGGTATTATTTGGTGGCAGGCACCTATGAGACGGCCGATGGCGATGAGTCGGGAACCATACTGGTTGCTAATCGGCGATTGGCTGAAGCCCTGGACACTACCGACCAGGTTTTCCTTTACGAGGAACGGCCGGAAGGGCAGAGCTTGGGGCTAGTGGAGGGAACGATTGGACGGGCACTGGCCTTTCTATATGGCAATCCAGACTGACCCGGTTACAGGGAAAGCCAATCCAATCCAACTACAGGACAGGCAATCCTTTTTTGGCAGCAGATCAACGTCTCCGAGTGTCTCCGTTTGTCGAAGGCATCGTTTTCATAAATGTCTTTGGCGATAAATTAAAGCCATAGATTTTGAGTCGGTCGGTATATTGGGATCTCAAGCCACCTGGTTCAAATTCACCCAATACCTTGCCATTCTTTTCACCCTGGTCCACAAACTTGAAGAGGTCTTGCATGACGATAGTGTCGCCCTCAGTACCGGCGATCTCGGTAACCTGGATGATTTTACGTGTGCCATCACGCATGCGGGACAATTGTACGACAAGGTTGATGGCGGAGGCGATCTGTTTACGTACGGTCTGAATAGGTAAATCCATGCCGGCCATCAGTACCAAAGTTTCCAGGCGAGAAAGCGAATCTCGCGGAGAATTGGCGTGGATAGTCGTCATGCTGCCATCGTGACCGGTATTCATAGCCTGCAACATGTCCAGAGCTTCACCTCCCCGGCATTCACCGACGACGATCCTATCCGGTCGCATGCGCAAGGAGTTGATGAGCAGGTTACGAATTGTCACCACGCTATCACCCTCGTGACTGGGAGTTTTAGTCTCCAATCTGACCACGTGTCGCTGATTCAGGCTCAATTCAGCTGCATCCTCGATGGTTATGATACGATCTTTTTCAGGGATGAAACTCGACAGGACGTTGAGTAGCGTCGTCTTGCCTGACCCTGTTCCACCTGAGACGACAATATTAAGCTTAGAGACAACACAAGCCTGTAAGTAGTCGGCCATCACCTGGTTCAAGCTACCATAGTTAATAAGATCTTTGATTTCCAACCGTTCCTTGGCGAATTTTCGGATGGCTATCGTCGGACCATCGATTGCACATGGCGGTATCACGGCGTTGACTCTCGAACCATCAGGCAATCTGGCATCCACAGTCGGTGATGTCGCGTTAACTTGGCGACCCAAAGGCTCGACGATCTTATTGATGACTCGTAGCACGTGAGCGTCGTCGGCGAACTCGGCCGAAACCTCCTCAATTTTCCCCCGCTTTTCCACAAATATCATCTTCGGACCATTGACCATGATGTCGGACACAAATTCATCTCGCATTAACTGTTCCAGTGGTCCTAGGCCGACGATCTCATCCAATACCTCATTAAAAAACACGTCTTCCTTTTCCGGCGGCAAATTTATCTTAGCGTACTGGCAGGCTTGTTTAAATCGTTCATAGGCGATTTGAACGATTTCCGGAGAGCGTGTCAGTTTTCCTGTGTTAGACATCGATGATTGGATTCGTTCTGCTAACCAAATCTTGAGTTGTATCCGGTCGCGTCCGGCGCCATTGGTTGAAGGGATTGCCAGTGATTGTACAGCGTTCATCATGCCTCCAGAGCGATTTTAAAACTATCCGGCACCTAGGGAAGGCAAAGAAAATGGTTGCATCCATTCTAGTGCCTAATGGGTGCCCTATACTATATGTTGATTTTAGAGCGAGAATAAATTGGGTTGAGTCAACCGTTTGTGGCGGGACTGCTTGCCCATTCCTCAGCGTCAAGATAACAGACAATGATCTGCTTCCAGTGATACTGAGACATTGGTCCCGCAATAGGGTGATGTATTCGCTTAATCGAAACGAAAGCTCTGAGGGGACGATGGTCTGGCAATTGGCAAGGGGCCGCCTAACCATCTAGAGCAACTTATTTGGCGAACATATCGCTTTTCAAGCTTAAATTTTGTCGCTGAAACGATCTTCGCTTCGGGCGCGGAAGACGAGACGGATTGGCGTTCCCGGAAAGGGAAATTCCTCTCTGATCCGGTTTTCCAGATATCGTTGATAAGTGAAGTGTACCCAATCGGGCTTATTTACGAAAAAAACGAAGGTCGGCGGATCTACCGTCGCTTGGGTAACATAAGCGAATTTCACCCGTATACCGCCCTTCTGTGGAGGGGGATGGCGCGAGATAGCGTCGCGCATTAAGCGGTTCAACTGGCCAGTCGAAATTCGCCGGAAGCGAGCCTCAAACACCTCCACGATTAAATCCATTATCTTGTTCACACGTTGGCCGGTCTTAGCCGAGATGAATAATAGGGGGACAAAGGGCAAAAAGTTTAGAGCCTGGCGAATCTCATCAGAATAAATGTGGATAGTATAGGTATCCCTATCGACTGTATCCCACTTATTAACCAAGACGATGACACTGGCATATTCTTTGATCAACATACCGGCAATGTGGGCATCCTG
>DOXE01000408.1:4675-5055 GCA_003519205.1 Chloroflexota bacterium | reverse complement strand
ATGCTCGACGTGAGCGAATAGAGGCCAATGAAGCCGCCCACCGGGCAAACGTAGCGGCAAAAGACCCGGTTTTCATACAAGATACTCAAGACCACCCCTAGCAAGATCATCCCCAGCAACACCCAGGCACTGACGCTGGGTCGGGTGAGGATGACCGTGCTAAAGATGGCTATGGCCAGAAAACCGAAATTTTGCAGCCAGATATTGCGTAACCGCCGCGGCCAGCGCCAGCGCAGCGTGCGGGGCCGGCCGGGGGTGCGGCGGATGATGCCGCGCCGCTGGATCCACTCGCCCGGACCGGGAATGGGGCAGATAGTGCACCACATTCGTCCAAAAAAAGGCACCATCACGATGATGAGCAGCGCCCACCACACAATCCA
>DOXE01000408.1:0-4598 GCA_003519205.1 Chloroflexota bacterium | reverse complement strand
CGCACCGGCGTGTCAATCTTGACCTCGCCTTCATCGATCACAGACTGGTCAATCTTGAGTTTAGGCGCTCCCGAGACCTCAGGTGCCGCCGCAGGTTGGGCAGGAGCGGCAGGCTGCCACAGTAGTGCACCTCCCCCAATGATGAGCAACAATGCGCCTGCTACAATTAACCAGAGCCAGGGTAACTGGCGGGATGCCGGCTTTTTTTGTTTACGACTGTATTTTTTACTCATGTTATCCTCCTCGATCATTGCCTACAGATTATGTCCCGGTTCACGGGGTGGAAAACGCCAGAGATAAAGCAGGATGGCGGCCAGGGCGACCAGCATCAATCCGATTGCCCGGGCCAGAACCAGATTTGGGCCAACCACCAACTCGCCGATCATGAAAGGGTGGAGCGTGCCGCAACTGACCGAGCAGCGATAGCGAAACTTGCCGACCTGATCGGCCACAAATTCTACTTGCTGGGAGATACCCGGCTCAACCCTGACCGCGATATCGTGGCCGTCAAGGTAAAAACCGTGCACTACATCCCCAGCTTGCAGGCTCAGGCGGATGCGGTCACCCTGTCTGACTCGTAACACTGGTGGGTCAAAGGCAAATTGGGTCGCGGTCATGGTCAGTTCATGGGTGACGGGGGTGGAATTGAACGGGATTGGGACCAGCAGGATCACCAGGGCCAGCCCCACAAAGGGCCACAAACTCAGCAGTCGGCTACGCATTATTCAATTGGCTCGGTATTGGTGGATGGGCCATACTGGCTGTATTCAGCATCGATGTAAGCTCGAATCTCTTTCGGCTCCTTACCGTCTCGCATCAAGCGCATCACGTCCCGCGTGATATCAATGCAGATACTTCAGCCAAAGGCGTGATTCTCAAATTCAATCGACCCGTCAGCGCGAATCTCTTTGATGTAGCACTGTAGGTTGTTCTGATGCCCCATTGCTCCACAGCCGCAATAGCATGGAAAAGCGCTCAGAACATCGGGGTTGGCAATAGCGAAGCGGTAGGCTTCCTTGACCTGCGGTGGCGCATCCCGCACAAAATCTGGGATGGCCGATTCCGGGGCCAGGGTTAGTTCTTGCTTGGCTGTAGCACCCGAATTGGCGCAGGCGCTGATACCTATTGTCAAAGCCAGAAGCAGTAAGGTGATCAAAAAGGTAAAGCGTGAGTTCATCCTATGTCAAACCTCATCCGTTCTTGTCGAATCTGCTCCAAATTTTGGAAGGATTGGGGGCGAACGGTTGTTCGCCCCTTGCCGTGCTACTCAGGATACCATTTTTAGGCAAATTACAGACCGGCCAATTTCTCCTTGACACGAGTTAACCGAGCTTTGGCTTGGTCGGCTACCTGCAGGAGTGGCTCACTCTCAACTACACCCATCATCGACAACGGGTCGATAATTGAGATTGTTGATTGACCCTCGTCGGTTTCATATACGACCACGTTACAGGGCAGAAGNNACGCGTATGCCAAAATCAGTTGCCATTTTGTTTCTCCTTTAGAAAATGATGATTGATCAGTTGTGCTGGTAATTATAGCACAACGGCCGAGTGCGGACACTTACCAAAGCTCGGACTTTTTGATCTGTTCCCATTGACCCATTTCCGATGGATCTCAACGGTGTAGGTGTCAGGTCCGCACTCCTGTGGAGTTGTTGGCATTCTATAGCTTGCTGTTACCTGTTCCCCGCTATCGAGATTATTCGCCACTCATAGCTAACAAATTACCGTGCCAGGTATGGAGAAAGACCTGCCCGGTATAGCCGTTCACGCTGAGCATGCCTATGGTTTCGCCCTCCCGGTTGACATGGAGAGTGTAGTAGCCGTAGAATGGGTCGGCGTGCTCGTCAGCTTCCAGATTGTCTCCAACGTAGCTCTTCAGGTAGGTTTGGGCCGCCTCGACTGCCTCAGTTGGGGTGACGGGCATCTCTGCTGAGGTCTCGCTGGCGCCAGGCGTGGTGTTACCTCGCCAGCCAAATCGACCTCGTGACCCGTAGCCACCGTACCCCGCCATCGTTCCATATTTTAGGTTCCACATCATGTTGGGACCCATTTCCGGATAGACCGCTTTGGTGCTGGGGTCAATTAATACTTCCATTGCCCCGACACCGCTGTCTTTTTCCTTAATCTGCGCGTAAGCGTGGTTGTCAAAGATCATAACTTCGCCCAGCTCCAGGTTGTCGTCGTTGAGGTTAATCAAAAAGTTGTTGACTGCTTCCGTGGCCTCGGTCATGGCCAGTGGTTCGGTGTCGAAAAGTGGGCTGTTACTACCCCACATTCCGCTACCCCTCATCCCGGGGCAACCGTAACCATAAGCCCCAGCGTCATCATCACCCTGAGTGTAACCCCAGCGTGGACCGTAACCACCCATCATTGAGCCAGGACCAAAACCTCGGTGCATCCAGCCGGGACCGTAGTCGCCCGATTGGCCATCATAAAAGCCGAAGCCGTGCATCATGCCGCCCGGCCCCTGGGCCAGAACCGGCAAGATGGTTAAGACGGTAATGAGCAGGATAACGACGAAGCCACTGGTGAGTAGCATGAGAAGCCATCGATTTAAATTGTTCATAGTAAAAGTCCTCCATACAGAAAAGCTTACTAATTTTCGGTTAGTTATAAATCTTTCGTTTCGTTAGAATTATGTTAAGTCATTGAAATTGAGGTAGTGATACAGTAAAAGAGAGGTCAAAGATAGTCTCTGGTAGAGCAAGCAAGGCCAAAATCTGCCGTTGCAACGGGGTCAAGGTTTCGTTCAAGTAGCCATTTACCTCTGTCTCATCTGTTTCAACGACCAAATGCAGATAGGTGAACGCTGCTAACATTCTCTCTGCCGTTGGTCGGTCAGTCTTGCGCTTGGGATTACCAGGTACCAGACCGGCTATCTCCTCCTGGTGGTCAGCCAAGCTGCGTCGGGCTAGAAATTCCAGCAAGGTCAAGGCTTGTAAGGCCACTAACAGGAGCAGCATCAGTCCGATGATCCGTTCGGGCAAACGTAGAAAAAGGGGCAAGGCTGGCAGGCTGCCGCCCTTGAAACGATGAAAACCGTTTTCAACCAGCCATTCATCTCGATAGTAGGCCGTGGCTTGGGTGAGAGACATCTGTTGGGCTGAGGTATTACTAACGTAAACCCGCTAGCCGGCTAGACGATAGGCTTCATCAAGAGCAGCCTCAGCTATCTCAACTTCGAGAGATAGCTGGTGTTGCTCAATCAACTGATAGGGCGTATTGGGCGTAGGACGACCAGGCTTGAGATATCGTTTGGTCGTGGTGACTGTCTCTTGGACCGTGATCGCCAAATAGTCCTCCATCTTTCGTTGTTTGAGGAGTTGGTTGGCTCGCTGTTCAAACTCAGCCGCCGTCTCCTCAGCTTTAGGACGCAGGCTGCCCAGTTTATCAACGCTTTGGGATAGACGCCGTTTTAGACTGATCTTAGCCCGTTCGGCATGGGCGAGACTCTGGCTGACAAACCATTGTTCCGTCCATTCGTGTGACGTACCATCGGTCAATGGTTCGGTGATGGTCCGCTCTATAACAAAACCTTGCCCGACTGCCCGGGGTTGATTATCTTTGTCAAGCACACCGGGCAAGTAAATCTTTTCCGGTTCGACCGGGGGACTAAGCACCTGTACCCGTAACCAGGTTGGGGTGTCACCTGTCATCGGCAGGGGAAACAGATACCGACCTCCGGTGTGGTCAATGCTTCCCCGTATCTGACGGGCGGCAGCTTTGCTGTCCGCCACGTACAACCAATCAGGATGGCCGATAGTTTGGCACATCTGCTGCCAGGCGACCAGGTACTGTCCATCATCTGCCCTCTCCCCAGAGAGCGTGTGGGTCACTATCGGCACACCAGCCGGGTCCAGGGTGCCCAATCCTTGCTTGAATTGCAGCAAGTCAGGCCGCTTGTCCTTGCTATAGCCAAAGCGCAGCAGGCCATAACCTGCTTGCTCTGCTGTTGGTGGGGCGTGATAAACATTGAAACTGGTGGTGTCGTATCGTCCCACCTGGGTCGGCAGTTCATAAGCCTGGATCAGATGGCGGCCCAACTGCTGTTGAAATTCAACGCTCTGTTCTTCATCTGAACCGAGCGCATCCAACAGAATACCCAGTCGGTCATCGGTCGCCTCTTTGGGGCCGATGGACCAACCTGTTACCTGTTCTAGCACGGTGTGATGCTCTTTGACCCATTGCTCCATACTTGACAGGCGGTGGCTTCGTTGGTAGATGAGGTAGGCCACGAACAGAACCGCCAATTGCCCATAGCTCAATCCCTGCCAGTTGGGATGGGAGTACCACATTCGGTCAATGATAACTTGGATTTGCATTCTCAACAACCAGTGTAGAACCACCGGCAAATTATCTGCTCGTTCAATGTGGCGTTGCGACGTAGGTACCTCCTGTTTCGTAGAGTAGAGAAAGATCATACTCCCAACAGGGGCAACCGCGCCACATTAGCGACTCAAGTTAATTCATTAACTCAACATATGTCAAGTGTTGTTAAGTAGTGGGGGAACAACAGTTTTCAATAGCTCTTTAACAGTCCAAATATGATCTGTCAGGTTAGCAGCCATAGCCGGTGAACGTTGTTTCCATTTG